>NZ_WXEY01000022.1 GCF_009877425.1 Heliomicrobium undosum
TTTATCCGATGTGTGGTTTTCAAGGGGCAAACAATTCCCATATGCACTCATATAGGATTGTTGAAATCTCCTTGCCGTTGTTCCTCGATAGCTCAACGGTAGAGCAACCGGCTGTTAACCGGTAGGTTGTAGGTTCGAATCCTACTCGAGGAGCCATTGTCGCGGGGTGGAGCAGTTGGTAGCTCGTCGGGCTCATAACCCGAAGGTCGCAGGTTCAAGTCCTGCCCCCGCAACCAAGACGTTATGACGCCTTCAGGAAATTCCTGAAGGCGTTTTTCAATGCTTGTTTCACTCTTCACGTCAAGGTAAAATATGATGCGAGCCCGATTCCGATTGAAGTATAGAAGCGCAAAGTTTAAAAGATGATGGCAGAGACAGGGACATTAGGCTTAAAACATAGGGATAAAACAATAGGCTTAGAAAAACAGAAGAAAAACGTGAGAGCAAGGAAACGTCGGGGTGTGATTCGATGCGTATCGCGGTGATTGACGGACAAGGCGGAGGCATAGGCAGGCATATCGTCGAACGGCTCCGGCAGGAACTGCCTGATCATATCGAGATATTAGGACTAGGCACCAATGCGATGGCGACAGCGGCCATGCTGAAGGCCGGCGCCAATGACGGGGCGACGGGAGAAAACGCGATGGTGCAGAACCTTCCGGAAGTCGACATCATCGCCGGTTCTGTCGCCATTGTGATGGCCCACAGTATGCTCGGCGAGTTGACCCCAGTCATGGCGGAAGCCGTCGGGAGGGCCAAGGCAAAAAAAATCCTGATTCCATTAAACAGAAGCCGCATCGAAATTGCCGGGGCAAAATCGGACCCGCTGCCTCATCAGGTGCTGGGCTTGGTTCGTCGCATCAAGGAACTTGTGGAGGAGGAGCGTCATGTGTGAGGCTAACGCCTATATCCGGAGAAACGGACAGGATCAACTGATCCTGGAGGCAGTCGATAAATTGATCCCCCAAGCCGGTCAGGTATCGATGATCAACATCTTTGGCCAGCAAAAGACGATCAAGGCGCGCATCATCGAACTGGCGCTGGTCGATCACAAGATTATACTAGAAGAGTTACAGGAGGAAAGATAGTCACATGGCTGGACATTCCAAGTGGGCGAACATCAAACACCGGAAAGCGAAGGTAGACGCTCAGAAGGGCAAGATCTTCACCAAAATCGGACGCGAATTGATTGTAGCGGCACGCCAGGGCGGGGCTGATCCGAACAGCAACTTCCGCCTGAAAATCGCCATCCAAAAAGCGAAAGAAAACAATATGCCCAATGACAACATCAACCGGGCGATCCAACGGGGCGCCGGCGGCGCCGAAGGGGCCAACTATGAAGAACTGACATATGAAGGATATGGTCCTGGCGGCGTGGCCATCATGATTGAAGCGATGACAGACAACCGCAACCGCACTGCCGGTGAGATCCGCCACCTCTTTTCCAAAAGCGGGGGCAACCTCGGCGAGACCGGTTGCGTCTCCTGGATTTTTGAGCCAAAGGGCGTCATCCGGTTGGCAGTCTCCCCCGAAGCAGGCGGGAAGGTCGTCGACGAGGACGAACTGATGCTGGTCGCCCTGGAATCGGGCGCCCTGGACATCGCCGTGGAAGAGGACGAAGCGGAAGTGTTCACGCTGCCGGAGGAATTGGAGGGCGTCCGCCAAGCTTTGGTAGACGCCGGTTATACCGTGCTGTCAGCGGAGGCGACCCTGGTTCCCCAAAACACCATGGAGGTCACCGATAAAGACATTGCCGCCAAGTTGATCAAGCTGATGGATGCACTTGAGGATCATGACGATGTGCAAAACGCCTACGCCAATTTTGACATTGATGACGCGGTGATGGAGCAAATCGGCTGATCTTGACCCGATTGTCATAAACTAAAAAACGTTCACGCCCTGTCGGTTCACAAGCGATGAAGAAAAAGGCTTCTCATAAAACATGAAACATCGCAAACGAAAGATGGCAAAGAAAATAAGAAACAGAAAAGGAGTCCCTAAACAGGGACTCCTTTTTGCTGCATTTTTTATCGCTTGAGGCGTCTGCTTCCTTTAAGAGGCATTGTCGATAGGACCCACTTAAAAAGTTTATATGATACCCATCTCAAAAACAAAGAGTTCAGTCCGATTGTTCTTCCGTAGGAAGGGGTAAAACCGTCTCCTCTTTGGGGGTGGCCAGGGCGATGGAGGTGCGCGTATGGCTGACACCGGGCAAGGACAGGATCTGAGTCGTCAAAATCTGTTCCAGTTCCATCGTGTCTTTGACGCGGATTTTCAAGAGAAAGCCATCTTCGCCGGTGACCCGGTGACACTCCAGTATGTAGGGGCAACCCACGATCTGTTCGACAAACTGCTGATAGGAGTTAGGATGGTCCAACCGGAGGGAGATGAATGCGGTCAGACCCAGGTCGAGGGCTTTCGGATTCAGACGAGCCTGAAACCCTTGAATAACCCCTTTTTCCTCCAACTTTTTAATGCGTTCTGCGACAGCAGGAGACGAGAGGCCGACAAGCGATGCCAGTTCGGTCTGTGTTACTCGTCCGTTGCGTTGGAGGTGCTGAAGTATTCGGCAATCTACGGCATCATACATAAATTTTTGGCCTCCTTGCCTAAAACCACCAACCATTTGATAAGAATATATAAAAAATTAGAGGGGAAGTCAAGGAAAACCGTATTTTTGTTCGAAAAACCTTGGAATGACTCTCTGTTTTCCCTGTTGGTTAGAATATCTACTGCGAAATAGAAAATATTTTACAAGCAATCAGTAGTAAGTTCTTACCAATGAGGAAACGGGGTTACTTCAGTGTTATTCCCGATAAAAACCCTCGCCACAGGAAAAACGGTGGCGACAGCAAGCGCGCCTTCTTTGGAATGGTCAGCAATGCGGACGGTCTTCTTGGCAGTTTTTATCGTCTCCTTCAGCTTGACGGTCTTGTCTGTTTTCGCCTATGATTTGATGGTCGTCAAAAGTGACGGCGCTTGGGCGAACCGGTACGGCGAGGACATGCTGGATCGCCCTATCGCGCCGGGCGTCGTCATCACGATTGAAAAGAGCTACAGCATCTGCGGCCATCAGGTTGAGGAAAACTTGGAACGGCCGGAAGACTGGACTGGCCGACCTTTTCGTGAATTGCTGCAACGGTATCCAGAAGGGGACGGATGGCGCTGGGAACTTCGCCCAGGCCAAATCCGCTTGCATCGAAACGACCATAGCCTTTGTCCGGAAGACGCTGCGAAACGTCATCTCGGCGTTGTCGGCGGGGTCGTGGCGGTCATCGTCGGTCCGCCGGGTGTCTTTGGCGGGATTGACCGGTTGACTGACCTGCCCGCCGACCGTTTCCCTGCGCCGTTATTCCGGTTGGCGGAACAGGGGTGGCTGGATATGATGACACTGGAAGAGCTCTCCCTGCTTCTGGATGGCATGGACGAATCTAACGGTCATAAAGAAAAGGATTCAACCGAAGGGCGTCGAAAACCTTAAAACGTATCGAATCAGGGAGGTGGCGGGTTGGTTATCCTGGGGATCGACCCGGGAACAGCCATTTGCGGATACGGTCTGATTGAGGCGCAGGGCAACCGGCTCTCTGCCATTGCCTATGGCGCTGTGCGCACACCGGCCCACACATCCCAGGCTTCCCGGTTACAAACGATTTTTACCGATCTGGAGGCGATCATCGCCACCTATCAGCCAAACCATGTTGCCGTAGAGGAGCTTTTTTTCAATCGCAATGTCACCACGGCCCTCACTGTCGCGCAAGCCAGGGGCGTCGCTCTGCTGGCTGCGGCCCGGGCCGGTCTGTCTGTCCACGAATACAAACCGTCCCAGGTCAAACAGGCCGTTGTCGGTTACGGAAGGGCGGAAAAACAACAGGTGCAACAGATGGTGCGCGTCCTCCTGGCGCTGGAGGAGACTCCAAAGCCCGATGACGTGGCCGACGCGCTGGCCGTGGCCATCTGTTGCGCCCATAGCCTGACCTGGGGGGTGGCCTGCCGGTGATCGCTTTTTTGCGCGGGCGCCTCGCCGGCTTGGGCGACGATTGTCTGCTCTTGGACGTGGCTGGCGTAGGCTACCGAGTCTTCGTTCCGGCGACGATGCTATCCGCGTTGCCCCGAGCGGGTCGGGAGATATTGATCCATACCTTTTATCATACACGGGAGGATCAGGTCAGCCTCTATGGCTTTTTGACGGAGGAGGAGTTAGAGTTCTTCCGCCTCCTTTTGGAGGTCAGCGGCGTCGGGCCAAAGGTGGGTCTGGCGATCCTTTCCGCTTATTCAGCCGTGGAGGTCCAGCGGGCCATCATCGCCGAAGATGTGCTCGCCTTGACGCGGATCCCGGGCATCGGGCGCAAGACGGCCCAACGTCTCGTGATCGAGTTGCGGGACAAACTGCTCAAACAGGGGCTCCGCGTTGTACGTGTCCAACCGTCATCACAGGAGCAGAACGGGCAAGATCATTTGCAGCGAGAAACATCGCCTGAATCGCTAGAGGAGCTATCGCCGGAAAGGGCGTCCTTACAGGATCATTCGCTGAAGGAACCCTCCCCGGACCAGCGCGCCTCCGAAGGGACAGCGCAACCGGCGCGCAGGCGGAAAAAAGCGGTCCCTGCCGAAGCGGGCCGGATGTGGAAGACTCTCCCCCGCGACGAGGCCTTTTCGGCCCTGCAGGTCTTGGGGTACACGGCCAACGAAGCCAGGGACGCCCTGGTGGAGGCGGCCGCCCACGTTTCGCCAGACGCTGACGTGGAGGCCTGGATCAAGGGAGCGCTTCGCTTCCTTGGGTCGCAGTGAGGGGGTGAGTCCGCGTGGATGAACGGATGATGACCTCGGCCAAGCGGCCTGAGGATCGGGAGGCCGAATGGAGCCTGCGGCCGCGAACGCTGCGGGAATACATCGGCCAGGACAAGTTGAAAGAGAATCTGACCGTCTTCATACAGGCGGCTCTGGGACGGCGGGAACCGCTGGATCACGTCCTGCTCTACGGACCGCCCGGTTTAGGAAAAACGACGCTGGCCCAGATCATCGCCCAGGAGTTAGGTGTCCAGTTACGGGTCACCTCCGGGCCGGCGATTGAACGGCCGGGCGATCTGGCCGCCATTTTAACGAATCTGCAGCCGATGGACGTCCTTTTTATCGACGAGATCCATCGTCTCAACCGGGCCGTCGAGGAAGTGCTCTACCCGGCTATGGAGGACTTTTGTCTGGACATCGTCATCGGGAAGGGACCGGCTGCCCGGTCAATCCGCATCGACCTGCCCCGGTTTACCCTGGTGGGCGCCACGACGCGGGCGGGGATGCTCACGTCTCCCCTCCGGGACCGCTTCGGCGTCATCCACCGCCTGGAATACTACCGGCCCGACGAGTTGGAGTTTATCATCCTGCGGGCCGCCACCATCCTCGGCGTCACTGCCGAGCCAGAAGGCGCCCGGGAGATCGCGCTCCGTTCGCGGGGAACGCCCCGCATCGCCAACCGGCTGCTCAAGCGGGTCCGCGATTATGCTCAGGTGCTTTCGGACGGTGTGGTCACGGCGGAGGTGGCGCGGGAAGCCTTGCGGCGTTTGGAGGTCGATCCGCGCGGCCTCGATACGACAGACCAGCGGCTGCTAGAGGCGCTGATCCGCAAATTTGCCGGCGGGCCGGTCGGCGTGGAGACCCTGGCGGCTTCGGTCAGTGAGTCGGTGGATACGGTCGAGGATGTCGTCGAACCCTACCTGATGCAACTCGGATTCTTGAACCGGACGCCCCGCGGCCGGATGGCCACCATCGCTGCCTGTGAGCATCTGGGGTTGCCTGTGCCCGCAGGATTGCTGGCGCTCCAGGATGGGCGCCCGGCCGTTTTGCCGGCGGGAACAGGCGAGACGGCCTCAACGGCTGCCGGCTTATCGGCGGAACAGGCGGCCTTATCCTTTGACGAGTAGGTGACCGTGATGCGGCTACTCTTGCACACCTGCTGCGCCCCTTGCGGCATTGTCCCCTTCGATGTCCTGCGCGAGGAAGGGCATGCAGTGACAGCCTATTACTACAACCCGAATATCCACCCCTACAAGGAGTTTCTCCGGCGCAAAGAGACGTTGGAAGGCTATGCCGCATCGATCCGCTTGCCCTTGATCGTGGAAGAGGAGTATGCGCTGGAGGACTTCCTGGGGCGGGTGGCCGCCGATCCGGCGGGCCGCTGTCCCCACTGTTACGACCTGCGCCTTCGCAAGACGGCGCAAAAGGCGCGGGAACTTGGTATGGAAGGCTTCAGCACCACCCTGCTGATCAGCCCATATCAGGACCATGAGACCCTGCGCCGCGCCGGTGAGGCAGCCGGCCGCGAGGCGGGCGTGCCCTTCGTCTATGCCGACTTCCGGCCCCGTTTCCGAGAAGGCCAGCAGCGGGCGCGAGAACTGGAACTCTACCGGCAGCCCTACTGCGGCTGCATCTATAGCGAGAAGGACCGGTACTACAAGCCCAAAGGAGGGTCAAAGCGGTGATCGACGGAGGTTCCTTCGGCAAATGGCTCATGGTGGCCGGCGCCGGACTGCTGCTGCTGGGCGGATTGTTCTGGCTGCTCAGCCAGTTCGTCTCCCTTGGGAGACTGCCCGGCGACATCTCTTGGCAGAAGGGGAACTTCAGCTTCCACTTCCCCTTGGCCAGCAGCCTCCTGATCAGCCTGTTGTTGACGATCCTGTTGAACCTGTTTTTTCGCAGATAGGATAATTTACCCCTAGAAAAATTGTCCTGGACCCGAACAAATATAATAAAGAAGGTGACACCTTGGCATCCCTGTTTGGCAGCAGCGTCTTCGCATCGAGGAATCAGGAGCCTGAGAACCTTCTTGTTCGAGCCCGGGAGGGGGACGAGTGTTCCCGCAACGCCTTGATCCGGAAGTTTACCCCTTTTGTGCTGAGGGTCACCTCCCAGACGAGCGGACGGTATGTTCGCTTGGGCAGCGATGACGAGGCAAGCATCGCTCTGATTGCGTTTAACGAAGCAATCACAAGCTACCGGGAAGAGAAGGGTGTTTCCTTTTTGTCCTTTGCTGAGACGGTGATCCGTCGTCGCTTGATCGATTATTTTCGCAAGTCGACGCGGAGCCAGAAGGAGATCCCGCTGTCGGCCTTCGATTATGAATCGGAGGATGACACGGGGGAGGAAGGGAACAACCGGATGGAGATCAGGCAGGCGACGGCGGCCTATATGGCTGAGTCGGAAGCGAACGACCGCAGGACCGAGATCCTCTATTACAACAAACTGCTGCTGGAATACGGCATCCGGTTCAGCGATCTGGTCGAACTGGCGCCGAAGCATGAAGATGCCCGCAGGCGGGCGATTCAGGTGGCCCGGCAAGTCGCCGAAACACCGGCGTACCGCGAATACCTGAAACTCAAAGGCTCGCTGCCCCTGAAGGAACTGGAGCGGGATGTCGATGTGAGCCGAAAAACGCTGGAGCGACAGCGGAAATACATCATCGCCGTCGCCATTATTTTCATGGAGAAACTGGAGCATTTAAAGGAATACATAGACAAGGAGTGATTCCCGGCAAGGGACGGAGAACGTCCACCGGGATACACCGTGTCTGATGATTCCAACGACAGGAGGTCGGCCGCCAAGTGGATCAACGCGGCGTGGTGCTGGAGATTGAGGGGGATGAGGCGATTGTCCTCACCCCCAGCGGCGAATTCCGGCGCCAGCGCATTTCCCATCCCAAGCCGGAGATTGGCGATGAAATCCCCCTGTCTTCGGGAAAGAAGAATCATGTTCACACAAAGGGGCGGTGGTCCAGCGCGCCCTGGCACTGGATGACGACAGCTGTCGCCGCTGCAGTGCTTCTAATGGTCAACCTGACTGGTTTCGGCGGGCTTGGCAGTCAGCCCCTTCAGGAACCTGCCACAGACGGTGAGGCAGGCGCCGTCCTCCTTGTGACGGATCAAGCGCCGCCGCAAGGACTGGCCGTCAAGTTCGTCACTGTCGACATCAACCCGTCCATTGAACTGGCATTGAATGAAGAAAACAGGGTTATCGTCTCCCGTCCCCTCAATGATGACGGAAAAAAACTGCTCCAGGCGGAAACGCTGGACGGGCTTGACGCGGAAGAAGCGGTTTCCCGGATCACCAATGAGGCGATCCAGCAGGGGTTCCTGTCTCCTTCTCGCGATAACGCTGTAGTCATCGCCGTCGCCGGAGAGGATCGTCCCGTTGAAGGGAAGGGCAGCCTGGAATCCCGGTTGCGTGATTCGACGCTGCGCCTGCTGCCGCAAGACACGTCATCAACCAAGCGGGTTCAGGTCGTCCGGGCGCCTGCCGACGCCAGGGAAAAAGCGAGGCAAATCGGTTTGTCTGTCGGCAAGTACGCTGTTTTCTTGGAAGCCCTCGATCGCGGGCTGGATGTGCAAGCAGCCGATTTGAAAAAGGCGTCCATCACCAATGTCATTGCTGCTGCCGGCGGGGATCCCCTGGATGTCCTGCAAGGCGCTGCCGTGGAACAGGACCTGGCAGGCAAGGAGGCAAGGCATCAGGAACGTCTCAAGGAAGCCCTTCAGGAAGAGGCCGAGAGTGCAACGACCGGTGTCAGCGTGAATTTACCGCCGGCCCCATCATTGCCAGGCGCTTCTCAATCCGCCCCCATCGCCGCTGGAGCGAAGACGCCCGAAGAGACTGCGCCTTCGAGTGAGCCGGCGATTGAACCCCCGACTGAAACTCCAGTCGACTCCCCGATTGATCCCCCAGCTAACCTCCCGAGTGAACCTCCGTCTGCCCCCCCGGCTGAACTTCCAGTTGATCCTTATAACACCCATTTGCCCGAAGTTACTGCTCCCGAGCCTGGCGCTCCCCTTTCTGGCCCCGAATCAAGTCCTGGGCAAACCGATCAGGCGCACCAGGCCGGAATGTCCGGTCTTCCACCGGAAGAGTCCACTGCGCCTCCCCCTGTTCCCGATGATAAGCCTCCAGAATTTTCGGGGGTTGCAGGTTCTCGGGAAACGCATCAACAAATAAAGAGAAAAGTCATGTAGGTTCCCCATCGTTTCCAAAATGGCCAATTATTCCATTGGAAGGACTGCTGAGCGATTCGGCAGTTCTTTCTTTTTTGATGAAAAAGGCGGGCGGACAGGAAAGTGCCGCCAATTTGTCGAAAGCAAAGGAGGGTGATTCTGCCGAAAGGAGACCAGTGACGAATGAGCGTCAACAAAAGAACAGCATTGGCGATACTTCTGGCCCTTTTTTCCGTTTTCTCCCTGTCAACCGGCCTAGGTCCCGCCGTCGCAGCCGACAGGGAGGACAGGTTCGAACTCCGCGTGCTGATCGATCAGCGCTCTTCCGTCGATATCAGAGTGTTGTCCGGTACATATCAGTGGTATGATGAGGACTTGAAAACCCAGGTGGAAACCGTCTCTCCCTCCGATGGATGGCGCGCTTCCGCTGCCGGCTCGACCGTCCGATTGGAGAAAAACGGCCGTTCGCTGGCCAAGGCCTATGGCGGTCCCTTGTTGCTTCAAGCCATGGGCGCCGGCGAGAATAAGATCGAAGTGAACGGTAAAAAATACCGGGGTAGTTTGCGTCTCTATCACCTCCGCTCCCAGGGCGCCAACAGCATGGCGCTGATCAATGTAATCGATGTGGAATCCTATCTCTGCGGCGTGGTCGGGCAGGAAATCGGAATGAACGCCCCGGAAGAGGCGATGAAGGCCCAGGCTGTTGTCTCTCGCACCTACGCCTTGCAGCAGCGGGAGCGTCGAAGGCAGACCGGCGAGTATTACGACCTGCGCGCCGACCAGGGGAGCCAGGTGTATAAGGGTGTCGATGGAGAACAGGCAAATGTCCTCAAGGCTGTTGATGACACGCGCGGACAGGTGATCACCTTCGATGGAACCATCATTGAAGCCGTTTTTCATTCCAACAGCGGAGGGTATACGGAAGACGCCCGCTTGGTCTGGAACAGCGACGTGCCTTACCTGCGCGGCGTCCCTGCTCCGGAAGACCGGTATGCCGAAGAGTGGGGCGGAACAGCGGCGCTCGCCTACCACTGGCGGAAAAACCTCACGCCGGCCGAGATTGCCCGGAAGACCCAATCCCTGACCGGGAGGGATCCGGGAGAGGTTCAGCGCTTGCGCATCGTTGAGACAAGCCGCTCCGGCCGTGTAACCCGCCTGGAGGTCGTGGGAACGCGAGGAACCATCTCAATCGACCGGACGAAAGTTCGCCAACTGTTGGATACGCCGTCCACCAAGTTTACCCTCGCCGATGACAGTGGCAACTATGTAGCCCTGGGCTACGGCGCCGAAGGCATGAAAAAGAACGCCCTCCCCGCAGGCGGGACCTACGCGATCAACTCGTCGGGAGTGGCGGCGGTGAGTGGTGACTTTTATGTCATCACCCCTGATGGAATCGGTCCGGCGCCCAAAGCGCAGTCGACGACGGCTGCGGGGACCATTGTCATCGACGGTTACGGTTACGGTCATGGCGTGGGCATGAGCCAGTGGGGCGCCATGGGGCTGGCCCGCAACGGCAAAAGATACACGGAAATCATCGAGCATTATTACAACGCTGATCGCCGCGACGGAAGGCTGCTGATCACAAGCAACTGGGGGAAATGATGGAAGTCGCGCTTTATGATTACGAACTGCCCAAGGAAGCGATCGCCCAAACGCCGGTGGAGCCGAGGGACGCTTCTCGCTTGATGGTCCTCCAACGGCGGACCGGCGCCGTTGACCACCGGATCTTTCGAGATCTCGTCCATATCCTGCACCCCGGAGACCTGTTGGTGGTCAACCGCACCCGGGTGATTCCTGCCCGCCTGTATGGGAAAAAACGCGACAGCGACGTGACCGTCGAGATCGTCTTGCTGACGCCCAGAGGCGATGATCGCTGGGAGGTGCTTGTACGGCCGGGGCGGCGGCTGAAACCGGGGGTTTTTGTCGACTTTGGAGAAGGCCGCTTGGCCGCTGAGATTCTGGAGACGACTGATTTTGGCGGACGGGTCGTCCGCTTTCATTACAAGGGGGACTTCGATACCCTCATCGATGAGATCGGCCAGATGCCGTTGCCGCCGTACATCGAAACCGCCTTGCCCCAGCAAGAGGCGGAACGCTATCAGACAGTGTACAGCCAGGAACGGGGCTCCGCAGCGGCCCCCACAGCAGGGCTCCACTTCACCCCGCAACTGCTGGAGGATCTGAAAATGCGGGGGATAGAAACCACCTCGGTGCTGCTTCACGTGGGGCTCGGCACCTTCCGGCCGGTGCAAGTCGACCGGATTGAGGAGCACAAGATGCACTCCGAGTTCTTTCAGGTCGACCCTGAGGCCGCCGAGGCTATCGCAAAGGCCAAGCAGGAAGGGCGCCGCGTCATCGCCGTCGGCACCACCGTCGCCCGCACCCTCGAAACCGCCGCCGGCCTTAACAACGGAACCGTCGCCGCTGGAGCCGGCTGGACAGACATCTTCATCTATCCCGGCTACAAGTTCCAGTGCATCGACGGCCTGATCACCAACTTCCACCTCCCCCGTTCCACCCTGCTCATGCTCGTCTCCGCCTTCGCCGGCCGCGAGCACATCCTGGCCGCCTACCAGGAGGCATTGGAGAAGGGATACCGTTTCTTCAGTTTTGGAGACGCGATGCTGATCATTTAAAATAACGAGGAGGATGCACTTGACCGCCGCAGTCCGCTACGAACTGATCAAAGAATGCACCCGCACAAGCGCCCGGGCGGGGATCCTACATACCCCCCACGGTTCCTTCGAAACGCCCATTTTCATGCCCGTCGGCACCCAGGCGACCGTCAAGACCATGACGCCGGAAGAGGTGCGCGAACTGGGCGCCGGCATCATCCTGTCGAACACCTACCACCTCTACCTGCGTCCCGGCTCCGACCTGGTCCGCGAAGCCGGCGGCCTGCACAAATTCATGAACTGGCCTCACGGCATCCTGACCGACTCCGGGGGATTCCAGGTCTTCAGTCTCGGCCCGCTGCGCAAGATCACCGAGGAAGGGGTCCGTTTCAAGAGTCACATCGACGGTTCGGAACACTTCTTCACCCCCGAAAAATCGATCCAGATCCAGATGGACCTGGGCGCCGACATCATCATGGCCTTTGATGAGTGCCCGCCCTATCCAGCGGAACGGGAGTACGCCCAAAAATCGCTGGAGATGACGACCCGGTGGGCGAAACGCTGCCGCGCCGCCCATACCCGGGAGGATCAGGCGCTCTTCGCCATCACCCAAGGCGGCATGTACGCCGACCTGCGCAAGGAAAGCGCCGCCCGCCTGGTCGAACTCGACTTCCCCGGCTACGGCATCGGCGGTTTGAGTGTCGGCGAGCCGAAGCCCCTCATGTACGAGATGCTCGACGCCACGGTCCCTGAACTGCCGAAGAACAAGGCCCGTTACCTGATGGGGGTTGGCAGCCCGGACTGCCTCTGGGAAGGTGTCGAGCGAGGCGTCGATATGTTCGACTGTGTGTTGCCCACCCGGGTGGCCCGCAACGGGCTTGCTTTCACGTCCCATGGCAAGGTGGTCATTCGCAACGCTGAACATGCCCGCGATTTTGAGCGCCTTGACCCCGAGTGCAGTTGCTACACATGCCGCCATTACAGCCGCGCCTACCTGCGCCATCTCTACAAGGCGGAGGAGATCCTCGTCTACCGCCTGTTGACCATTCACAACCTGCACATGCTCCTCAACCTGATGCGCAACATCCGGCAGTCCATCCTGGAGAACCGTTTTCAGGAAGCCAAAAAAGCCTTCTTTGACAAATACGGGGAGGAAAAGGGGCAGTAAGTCACGAACAAAAAGGCGTCAAAACCCCTGGAAGCATGGTTATCTAAGAACATCCTAGGAAGGAGGGTTTGCCGCCATGATGGATTCGTCGCTCCTGCTGGTCTACCTGGCAGCCATGTTCGGCCTCTTCTACTACCTCTTCATCCGTCCCCAGAAGAAGGCGCAAAAAGAACACAAGGAAATGATCGACAAGCTGAGGGTGCATGAAAGAGTCTTGACCGCAGCCGGCATCTACGGCGTCATCACGGAAGTGGGCGAAGATACGGTCACCGTGAAGATCGCCGAAGGTGTTCAGGTCGATTTTGCCAAGACAGCCATCCTGCGTGTCGTGGATAATAATTGAAATAATTCCTCGCCTTTGACAAATTACTGCAAAAAGTTTACATTATTAACAGGAATTCTGGAATCTAGGTCGAATATGGATCGACAGAAAAGGAATCCGTTATTATGTGACTGTTTTGCAGTGTTGATCTGTCGAAGGGAGGAGGAAACATGGACACTTCGGTGCTTTTGCGCCGAATTCAGCGTAAGCGCAAGGAATTGGATCGATTGGCCCGAAAATTCGATAGCCGCAACCTGACGAGTGGTGATGTGTATCGAAAGTCCTGCGAACTCGACCGGCTGATTGTCGAATACATGCGCACCAACCGTCAGTTGGAACTCGATTTTCCGGATTTTCTTCCTGGCCGCTGAGCAAACTACTCAGCGGCTTATTTTACGTCCTTCCCCCAAGGGGAAGGCGAATGTCAAGAGGGAGATATCCATGACAGTCGACATCCAGGCGATTCGAGAAAATCCTGAAGTCAGGGCTTACATCGAAAAAGGCGATGAGCGCCTCAGCGTGCTCGGATTCACCGAACATGGTTTGCGACACTCCGCTCATGTGAGCGCCCAGGCGGAAGAGATCCTTTCCCACCTGAACTACCCGCAACGGTTTGCCGAACTGGCGGCCATCGCCGGCTACATGCACGACATCGGCAACGCCGTCAGCCGGGACAGCCACGCCCAGATCGGCGCCTTGCTGGCCCGCAGCATCCTGCGGGACATGAAGATGGACTTTCGGGAAATCGCTGAAGTGATGGCTGCCATCGGCAACCATGACGAGACGGTGGGACAGGTGATGAACGTCGCAGGCGCCGCCCTCATCCTGGCCGACAAGAGCGACGTCCACTACCGCCGGGTCCGGAATAAGGAACGTGTCGCTTTTGATATCCATGATCGCGTCAACTACGCCGTCCGGGATTCAAAACTCGTCCTGGAGGGGGCAGATATCTCCTTGACCCTGAGAACAGACCCTGACATCAGCCCTGTCCTCGACTACTTCGAGATTTTCTTGCCGCGGATGGTCATGTGCCGGCGGGCAGCGGCTTTCTTGAACTGCCGCTTTCACTTAATCATCAATGATGCAAAGATGCTCTAGTTAATTTTTGTAACCCTAGCGCTTCCGTTTGACATTCTTTGAGATTTGGGAGTATAATTCGAATTGTTTCGTATTCCCTGGCAATCATCCGTAGAAAAAAAGCAAACCTTTGCAAGGAGGCAGCGGGCAAAAAATGAATGCACGCAAACTGCTCCAACTGGTGGCCCTGATTTTGGTTGTGGCCATCGCTGCCGCGCTCAGTTACAACCCGATTGTGAAGAACACGAAGCTCGGGTTGGACCTGCAAGGCGGTCTACATGTGGTCCTTCAGGCGGTAGAGACGCCGGACCACAAGGTAACCCAGGAAGAGATGCAGCAGGTTCATGCGATCATGGAGCAACGGATCAATGGCTTGGGTGTCGCCGAACCGTTGATCCAGTTGGAAGGCGCCAATCGCCTGATCATTGAACTCGCAGGGATCCAGGATCCCGATAAAGCCGTCGACCTGATCGGCAAAACGGCCGTGTTGACCTTTCGGACAGCCGACGGTCAAACAGTCATTGAGGGCAAGGACCTCAAAGAAGCGAAAGAGGCCTTGGAACCGGGAAGCAAAATGGCCACTGTTCAGCTGACCCTCAACAGCGAAGGCGCCAAGAAGTTCGCTGATGTCACCCGCGTAAACGTGGGCAAACCGATCGGAATCTATCTCGACGAAGACCTCCTGCAAAACCCAACTGTTACTGAAGCGATTACAGGCGGACAAGCCCGCATCACCGGCTACGGGTCGTTGGAAGACGCGCGACGCATCGCCCTGCTCCTAAATTCGGGCGCCCTGCCCGTCAAGATGGAGATGGTCGAAAAGCGCACCGTCGGTCCCACCCTGGGCGCTGAAAGCTTGGAGAAGAGCAAGGCAGCAGCCATGATCGGCGTCGGTCTCATCTTCGCCTTTATGTTCCTGTACTATCGCGTTCCCGGCTTTGTGGCCATCGTGTCCCTGATCCTCTACTCGGTGATCGTCATCGGCATCCTAACTATGCTGAACGCCACATGGACGTTGCCAGGCATCGCCGGTTTTCTCCTGTCCCTTGGCGTAGCCGTTGATGCTAACGTGATTATTTACGAGCGGCTGAAAGAGGAGCTTCGGGACGGCAAAACCTTGCGCACGGCCATTGAAGACGGCTTCCAGCGCGCCTTCACCACCATTCTTGATTCCAACGTGACTACCCTGATCTCCATCGCCATCCTCTACTATCTTGGCACCGGTCCCCTTCGCGGCTTTGCCGTCACCCTGGGCATCGGTATCCTCACCAGCATGTTCACGGCGCTTAGCTTCACCCGGGTGCTGTTGCGTTCTGCTGGCGGAAGCGGCCTCTTCAACAACAAAAAACTCTACGGAGCCTGATAGGAGGGAGACCCGGACATGGAAATCATCGGTCGCCGCAAAATCTGGTACGCCCTATCCCTGCTGATCCTGATCCCTGGGTTGATCTCCCTGATGCTCCAAGGGTTGAACCTCGGGATCGATTTCAAAGGCGGTTCCATGCTGCAAATGCAATTTGAAAAAGCAGTCACCGTCGAACAGGTCCGCGCCGTTCTGGACAAGGCGGAAATCGCTTCCGCTTCCATCCAGTTGGCAGAAGGGAACAATGTCATCGTCCGGACGCATACGATGGAACAAGGTAAACGGAACGAACTGGTCAGTTCGATGAAAGCCCAACTGGGTAATTTGACGGTTGAACGGGACGAAAACGTGGGTCCCATCATCGGCAAGGAACTGACCCGCAACGCCCTGCTGGCTTTGTTGCTCGCTATCATCGGCATGGTCGCCTATATCTCTGTCCGCTTTGAATTTAAATTCGCTATCGCCGCCATCATCGCACTGCTCCATGACATCATGGTGGTGACAGGCCTCTTCTCCATCTTCCAAATCGAAGTGGATAGTTCCTTTGTGGCTGCCATCCTCACCGTCTTCGGTTACTCCATCAATGACACCATCGTCATCTTTGACCGCATCCGGGAGAACCTGCGCAAGAAGAAAAAAGACGAGAACCTGGACGCCCTTGTCAACCGCTCTGTAAAAGAAACGTTGACCCGTTCCATCAACACGGTCCTCACCGTTGTCTTTGTGCTCGTAGCCCTGCTCTTCTGGGGCGGCGATACGACCAAGGTCTTCACCCTGGCCATGTTGCTCGGCGTGATCGCCGGCGCCTATTCGTCCATCTTCAACGCCAGCCCTATCTGGTATGATCTGAAGCATTGGGAACGGGCGCAGCGGCGGGCGAAAGCGAAAGCGGCGTAAAAACCGCGGCGGCGCATCGTTCTTTGCCTATCATCAGCGCTAAATCCTAGAAAATCGCGATACGCCGGAAGTCATGAAGAGATTCTGAAAAGCACTCCAGGCAACTGGGGTGCTTTCTGCTTGCGCAAACTGTGCTACAATAGGTGACGGGAGTGTTTTCGGCTTCCGATTGTTGAAAGGACTGGAGAAAAAGGGGAATGGGATCGTGGATGAGCGACTGCGGGTAGCGCAGTTATCGGTCTTTTCCAATTCATTGCTGGTCATCGGCAAGCTTGCCGTCGGCTGGCTGATCGGTTCTGTCAGCGTCATCTCCGAAGGGATTCACTCGGGGATTGACTTAGTGGCGGCGCTGATCGCCTTTTTCAGCGTTCGGGAAGCCAGTCGTCCCGCCGACGACAGCCACCAGTTCGGACACGGCAAAATCGAAAACGTGGCGGGGACCATCGAAGCGCTGTTGATCTTCGTGGCCGCCATCTGGATCATCTACGAGGCGGTTGAGAAGCTCAGCAATGGGGGAACGGCCCCTGAGGCGGGCTGGGGTGTGCTGATCATGGCCATCTCTGCCGGCGTCAACTACTATGTGTCTTCGCGGCTGATGGCGGTAGCGCGCAAGACCGACTCGGTCGCCCTGGAAGCAGACGCGCTGCACCTGCGCACCGATGTGTACACCTCGCTGGGCGTCCTGGTCGGCCTCATCTTGCTCAAGCTGACCGGCTGGTGGATCCTCGACCCGCTGGTGGCCATCGGGGTGGCGCTTCTGATCATCAAAGCGTCCTGGGACCTGCTGCAAGAGGCCTTTATGCCGCTCTTGGACCAGCGGCTTCCCGAAGAGGAAGAGAGCCAGATTCAGGAGCGGATCCAGCGCCATGCTGAGAAGTATGTCAACGTCCATGCCATCCGCACACGCCGTTCCGGCGCTGAGCGCCACATCGACATGCACATGGTCTTTTGCAAACAGACATCGATTCAGGAGACCCATGAGATCTCCGACCGGGTGGAGGCAGAAATCCAGGAAATCTTCCCCCGGAGCACCGTCCTCGTCCACCAGGAACCATGCGATGAACGTTGTGGCGAGTGCCAGTTTGCTCACAAACGAGGGAAACAATGATCCACCCCCCCGGGATCCCGGGGGTTTTCTGCTATACCCGGCGAGACCGCCTATGATTCGCTACGATATCCGCAGGTTATCTGCCGCTATCGCAGGGATCATTTTTATACCGACGGAACGCGATTTTCATTCATGAGAATAGTGTATAGTAAAATCTGGAACAATGAAGGCAACCTTTCGCGATAGAAGAGGATTTCGATTCCTTTTGGAGGATTTCCGCAGCGCGAAGAGAAAATAGTAATGTCTTTGCCCTTTTTTGCGTTTTTCGAAGAAATCATAGACTTGCCGTTAAGGCCTTCCCGGGAGGTGAGCAGATGCAGGTAACCTTGGGACAGTTGTTAAAGCGTGTCCAGAGCTATACGCAGAACCCGACCGATCTCGAATTCGTCCGCCGGGCCTTTGAATATGCCGATGCAGCCCACACCGGCCAATTGCGCAAGTCCGGGGAACCCTACATCTACCATCCCATGGCCGTTGCCTATATCCTGGCCGACCTGGAACTGGACGTGGCGACGATCGCCGCCGGTCTGCTCCATGACGTGGTGGAGGATACGCCGATCACCCAGGAGCAGTTGGAAAAGGATTTCGGTCCCGAAGTGGCCCTCATGGTCGACGGTGTGACCAAATTGAGCCGTTTGGAATTTCACTCCAAGCAGGAGCAGCAGGTCGAGAGCCTGCGCAAGATGTTCCTGGCCATGGCCAAGGACATCCGCGTCATCCTGATCAAACTGGCCGACCGGTTGCACAACATGCGCACCCTCAAACACCAGACGCCGGAAAAACAGCGGGAGATCGCCATTGAGACGATCGAGCTTTTCGCCCCGCTGGCCAACCGGCTCGGGATTTCACGCATCAAGTGGGAACTGGAAGACCTGGCCCTCCGCTACATGGAGCCCGAGACCTACTACGACCTGGTGACGCGCATCGCCACCAAGCGGGCCGAGCGGGAGGAACGGATCAACGAGATCATCGCCGTCTTGCGAGAAAAGCTGGACGCCGTCGGCATCCAGGCGGAGATCTCGGGTCGGCCGAAGCACTTCTATTCCATCTACCGCAAGATGACGTCGCAGAAGAAGGACCTTTCCGAGATTTACGACCTGATCGCCGTCCGCGTCCTCGTCGATTCTGTGAAGGATTGCTACGGCGCCCTGGGGATCATCCATACCATCTGGAAGCCGATCCCCATGCGCTTCAAGGATTACATCGCCACGCCGAAGACGAACATGTACCAGTCGCTGCACACCACCCTCGTCGGACCCCTTGGCGAGCCCTTCGAGGTGCAGATCCGCACCGCCGAGATGCACCGGACTGCCGAATACGGCATCGCCGCCCACTGGAAGTACAAAGAGGGAGGCAAGGTACAGGGACGCAGCTTCGAGGAGAAGCTGGCCTGGTTGCGCCAACTGCTCGAATGGCAGTCCGATCAGAAGGATACGCAGACCTTCATGGAGACCCTGAAGATCGAGTTTTTCTCTGACGCCGTCTTCGTCTTCACCCCCAAAGGGGATGTGATCGAACTGCCGGCCGGGTCGACGCCCATCGACTTCGCCTACCGCATCCACTCCAATGTGGGCCACCGCTGCATGGGCGCCAAGGTGAACGGGCGCATCGTCCCTCTCGATTACCAACTGAACAACGGGGAGATCATTGAGGTATTGACGAAAACGACGGCGGGTCCCTCTCGGGACTGGCTGAATGTCGTCAAGACCTCGAACGCTCGCAACCGCATCCGCCAGTGGTTTAAGAAGGAGAAGCGGGAAGAATTCGTCGAGCGGGGCAAAGAAGCCCTGGAAGCGGAACTGAAAAGACTCAAGTTCGACCCGAATGATGTATTGAAGGCCGAGCGGATGCTGGACATCAGCAAGCGTTTCAATTATCAGACGGTAGACGATGTTTACTTCGCCATCGGCGACGGCGTCTTGACGGTCAACCAGATCATCCTGCGCCTTAAAGATGAATTGAAAAAAGAAAAACGCCTGGAAGAGGACCTGGCGCCGCCGCCGGAGGTGAAGCCTTTCTCCGGTTTCGGCAAGCCCTCTCAGGGCGTGCGGGTGCGCGGCGTCGACAATGTGCTGATCCGCTTTTCCCGTTGCTGCAACCCCTTGCCGGGCGACGAGATCATCGGCTATATCACCAAGGGGCGCGGCGTCTCCATCCACCGCGTCGACTGCACCAATATGGTCAACATGTCGGAAGAGGAGCGGGAACGGATCGTCGAGGTCGCCTGGGACACCACCTCCCAAGCCACCTACCAGGTGGAGATGGAGGTCATCGCCATGGACCGCGAGCGACTGACGACCGATGTGATGCTGTCGGTGGCTGACGCGAAGACGTCGATCAACTCCATCTACTCGCGAGCCACAAAGAATAAGATGGCCCAGATCAACATGGTTGTCGAGATCCGCGATCTCGGACATCTAAAATTCCTGATGGACAAGGTCTCCAAGGTGCGCGATGTCCTCGAAGTTCGCCGCCTGACACCCAACACCCGGCCGGATAAAGAGGGAGAATCCCTTTTGGGCTAAATGGGGCGGCTTGTTTCGAATCGGCCTGCGGGAAGCAAGCGATAAGATAGGGGGATGCCTTTTTGCGCGCCTTGATCCAGCGGGTGTTGCGCGGGCGGGTGACCGTCGAGGGGAATGAGGTCGGCGCCATCGGACCGGGACTGGTTGTCCTCGTCGGCGCCGGTCAGGGTGATGGGGAAGCCGATGCCCGCTATGTGGCCGAAAAAATCGCCCACCTGCGTATTTTCGAAGATGAACAGGGAAAGATGAACCGCTCTGTCTCCGATGTGGGCGGCGAGGTCCTCGTCGTCAGCCAGTTCACCCTCTATGGCGACTGCCGCAAAGGTCGCCGGCCCGGCTTTTCCCAAGCGGCGCCGCCCGATGAGGCGCGTCGCCTCGTGGAAACGGTCGTCGAGGAATTAAGGAAGTTTAACCTGACGGTGGCCACGGGACAGTTCCAGGCCCATATGGTCGTCGAGATCATTAACGACGGCCCCGTTACGCTGATGGTGGAAGGAAGAGGAAGCGAATCATGAACATCCGCCGTTGGGAAGCAGGCATGCTCGCCGCCAACTGCTATCTCGTTCAGTGTCCTGAAACGGGCGAGGCCGCCCTCATCGATCCCGGCGGTGACGGAGAGATGCTCCTGCGCCGCGCCGGGGAAGCCAAAGCCAAGATCGTGGCCATCATCAACACCCACGGCCACGGCGACCATATCGCCGCCAATGGCGACATTAAAAAAGCGACCGGGGCGCCGCTCCTCTGCCATGAAGCAGAGGCGGCGGCCATCATCTCGCCAGGCAAGAACCTTTCCCTTTACACCGGTGTACCGATTACCAGCCCGGCGGCAGACCGGTTGCTTGAGGACGGAGACGTGATCACCATCGGGAAAACGGTCCGGTTAGAGGTGCTTCACACGCCAGGCCATACGGTCGGGGGCATCTGCCTGAAGGGAGAGGGCGTCGTCTTTACCGGGGACACCCTCTTTTATGGATCCATCGGGCGAACGGACTTTCCCGGCGGCTCCTACAGTCAGATTCTCCATTCCATCCGGGAGAAACTGCTCACCCTGCCTGACGACACGGTCGTCTACCCCGGCCACGGACCGGAGAGCACCATCGGTTTCGAGCGGGTGAACAATCCCTTTTTGGCTGATTAAATATTTGACATTGATTGCTGACGGCTTGGAGGTTATCCCATGGATGTCTGCTTGCGGGGGATGCCCCCGGGGTATGGGGTCACCCTGCAAGAAATCCTCTGGATCCATTTCCCCGGCGCCCAGTTTGTCGAGAATGACGACCTTTCGCCGGAAGGCGATTGTTTTGCCGCCACGGAGATTGAAAAAGATACAGCAGAGGTTCGCTTTCGTGAGGAAGCCGGAGGGGAAGGGCTGCCGGTGATCACGGCCCGGTTCTGCCATGCCGGCAGAGAAGGAGTGGGGCAGGCCACGCTGTCGCCCAATGGGGAGAAGGAGAGTGGCGATAGCGACACTGTTTACGACGACAACCGGCGAGAAGGGGAGAACGCCCGCCGGCGTGCCGCAAAACTCGCCCTCTTGCGGGCATTGGAGGACTACTGCGGCGCTCCGCCCAACACCTGGGGGATCCTGACGGGCGTGCGCCCGGCGAAGATCGTCCATCGCCGCCTCGACCAGGGGAAAGACCGGGAATCCATCCGGGCGGAACTGCTTCGCGATTACGCCCTCCAGCCGGAAAAGGCGGATTTGCTCCTGGAGATCGCTCTTCGGCAGCGCCCCTTTTTCTACGCCGGCCCCGATGATCGCCACAAGGCCGGCGTCTACATCGGCATCCCTTTTTGCCCCACCCGGTGCCTATACTGCTCCTTTCCCGGCTATGACGTCAAGAAATTCAAAGGCTGGCTGGAGCCCTTTCTTCATTCGTTGCGGAGGGAGATCGAGGCGGTCGGTTCGGCGCTCCGCCAGGCGGGGCGGCAGGTGCAGCATATCTACATCGGCGGCGGTACGCCGACGGCGCTGACTGCGGATCAACTGGAAGAATTGCTCCGTTGGGTCAATCAGCACCTGCGCGGTCCCGAGACGGTGGAGTTCACCCTGGAAGGCGGCCGTCCGGACACGCTGGACCGTGACAAACTGGAACGCGCCTTCGCCGGCGGCGTCAACCGGTTGAGCATCAACCCCCAGTCGATGAACGCCGATACGCTGGAACGGATCGGCCGCTGCCACCGGCCTGGCGAAGTGGTGGAGGCTGTTGAACTGGCCCGCGCCATCGGCTTTCCCGTCATCAACATGGACATGATCATCGGCCTGCCAGGCGAGGACGCCAACGCTGTCCGCAACACCTTGGATCAAATCGCCCCGCTCCGCCCCGAGAACCTGACGGTCCACACGATGGCCATCAAGCGGGCTTCGCGGCTGACGGCAGAGAGGGAACAGTGGATCCTGCCCACGGCGGATGAGGTGGAGGCCATGCTGGCCGTCACCCGCGAAGGCGCGCGCGACTTGGGGCTCGTCCCCTATTACCTGTACCGGCAGAAGCGCATCCTGGCCAATCAGGAGAATGTGGGCTACACATTGCCGGGACAGGAGTGCATCTATAACATTCATGTCATGGAGGAGCGCCAGACCATCTGGGGGCTCGGCGCCGGCGCAGCGACGAAAATCGTCCGCGCTGAAGACGGCGAGATCCTCGACTCCTGGCACAACCCGAAGGATCCCATGAACTACGTGGAGCGCCTCGACGGAATCATCGGGCGCAAACTGAAAAAACTGGAGGGAACCCTATGCTGACCGGCGCTCCGCGCGGCACCAAGGACATCCTGCCCGCCCAGTCGCGGCACTGGCAGACCCTGGAGGACACCATCCGGCGCCTCTGCCGCGAATACGGCTATGAAGAGATCCGCACCCCCATCTTTGAACACAGCGAGGTCTTCCACCGCGGCGTGGGGGAGACCACGGACATCGTCCAGAAGGAAACCTACGACTTTCAGGACCGCGGCGGCCGCGACCTGACGTTGCGCCCTGAGGGCACCGCTCCGACTGTGCGCGCCCTGCTCGAACATAAGCTCTACGCCGGCCCGTTGCCGGTGAAGGTCTACTATACAGGTCCCATGTTCCGCTTCGGCCGTCCCCAGGCAGGACGGCTGCGCCAGTTTCACCAGTTCGGCATCGAGGTCTTCGGCGCTACCGGCCCCCGCGTCGACGCCGAGGTCATCGCCATGGCCATGGACTTCTACAGCCGGCTGGGCTTGAAAAACCTGGAACTGCTCCTAAACTCCATCGGTTGCCAAGCATGCCGCCCGGCCCACCGCGAGGCCTTGCACCAGTTCTTGAGCCCGAAAGCGGGCGAACTCTGCGAGGACTGCAAAAAGCGGATGGACCGCAACCCCTTGCGGGTATTGGACTGCAAGAACCAGCGTTGCCAGGAGCTTTCCCAGGGCGCGCCGACGACGGTGAACCACCTCTGTGACGATTGCGCCAACCACTTCGCCGACGTGAAAGAACTCCTCGACGCCGCCGGCGTCGCCTACACCCTCGACGACCGCCTCGTCCGCGGCCTCGACTACTACACGAAAACAGCCTTTGAGATCGTCTCGACGGACATCGGCGCCCAGTCCTCCATCGGCGGCGGCGGCCGCTACGACCACCTCGTCGAGGCCCTCGGCGGTCCGCCCGTGCCGGGCATCGGCTTCGGCCTCGGCCTGGAGCGGGTGCTCTTGACCATGGAGAATCAGGGGCTGCTTGCCGCCGACAGCCGCGAGCAGCGGGACCTCTTCATCGCCCTGGCCGGAGAAGGCACCGCCCCAGTCGCCTTCGGCCTCGCCCAGACGCTGCGCCGGCGCGGCGTTGCAGTGGAGATGGACTACCTGGAACGCTCCCTGAAAGCCCAGATGAAAACAGCCGACCGCTTCCATGTTCCCCATGTCGTCATCGTCGGCGAAGGGGAATTGAAAGAGGGGAAGATCACCCTGCGCACAATGGCGACAGGGGAGCAGCAGCAGATTCCCCTCGACGGAGCGACGGAATATCTATATAACCTCTTGGCAAACCGGGAAAACTAGTGATCATTGCGATCATGAATGTATTTTTAGAGAGAATAGGCGCGGCGGAATGTTCCCCTTGCGCTACATAGAAGAAAGGACGATTCACCAGATTATGAGCGATATGTTCACAGGCCTGAAACGATCCCACCAGGGCGGAGACCTGCGCATCGACCATGCCGGCCAGACGGTGACCCTCATGGGCTGGGTCCAGCGCCGCCGCGACCACGGCGGACTCATCTTTGTCGACCTGCGGGACCGCTCCGGTCTCGTCCAGGTTGTCTTCAGCCTGGAAGTGGGCAAAGAGGCCTTTACCAAAGCCGAAGGCGTCCGCAACGAGTACGTCCTCGCCGTCATGGGCGACGTGCGGCCCCGTCCCGAGGGCACCGTCAACGCCAACCTGCCCAGCGGGCAGATCGAGGTCTACGCCCGCCAGCTTTGGGTTTTAAACGGCGCCAAGACGCCGCCTTTTTACATCGAAGACGACGTGGAAGTCGATGAGACGGTGCGCCTCAAGTACCGCTACCTGGACCTGCGCCGCCCGGAGATGCAACGCAACCTGATCATCCGCCACAAGACGGCCAAAGCCATGCGCGACTTCCTTGACCGCAACGGCTTTTTGGAGATCGAAACGCCCATGCTGACCAAGTCCACGCCGGAGGGCGCCCGCGAGTTCATGGTGCCGAGCCGCATCCACCCGGGCGAGTTTTTCGTCCTGCCCCAGTCGCCCCAGCTCTATAAGCAAATCCTGATGGTGGCCGGCATGGAGCGCTACTTCCAGATCGTCCGCTGCTTCCGCGACGAGGACCTGCGGGCGGATCGCCAGCCCGAGTTCACCCAACTCGATATCGAGATGTCCTTCACCCAGATGGACGACCTGCTGGCCCTCATGGAGGAGATGGTCGCCCACATCTTCAAAGAAGCCCTGGGCAAGGACATCCCCACGCCCTTCCGCCGCATCCCCTACGCAGAGGCGATGGGCCGCTACGGCTCGGACAAGCCGGACCTGCGCTTCGGCCTCGAACTGATCGATCTGACTGAAACGGTCAAAGACGTGGAGTTCAAGGTCTTCGCCAGCGTCGTCAAGGGCGGCGGCGAGGTGAAGGCCATCAACGCCAAAGGCTGCGCCCACTTCTCCCGCAAAGAGATCGACGAACTGACGAAGGGCGTCGCCGTATACGGCGCCAAGGGCCTCGCCTATATCCAGATGACCGAGGATGGACCCAAGTCGCCCATCGCCAAGTTCTTCACCGACGAACAGTTCAACGCCGTCCTGGAACGGCTCGGCGCCGAAAAAGGCGACCTGCTCCTCTTCGTGGCCGACAAGCCCTCTGTCGTGGCCGCCGCCCTCGGCTTCCTGCGCCAGGAACTGGCCCGCCGCCTCAACCTGATCGACCCGGAAAAACTGGAGTTTGCCTGGGTCGTCGACTTCCCCCTCGTCGAATATGATCCGGAAGAAAAGCGCTACAACGCCATTCACCACCCCTTCACCGCGCCGAAAGACGAGGACCTGGACCTGCTCGACAAGGAACCGGGCAAGGTGCGGGCCAAGGCCTATGACCTGGTCCTCAACGGCGTCGAACTGGGCGGCGGCTCCCTGCGCATCTACCGCCGCGACATCCAGGAAAAGATGTTCGCCACCCTCGGCATGACCCCCGAAGAAGCCTACGAGAAGTTCGGCTTCCTCCTGGACGCCTTCGATTACGGCACACCGCCCCACGGCGGCATCGCCTTCGGCCTTGACCGCATGATCATGCTGATGACCGGCCGCGACACCATACGCGACGTCATCGCCTTCCCCAAAACCCAGTCCGCCTCTGACATGATGGTCGATGCGCCGAGCGTCGTCACCCCCCGGCAGTTGAAAGACCTGCACATCAAGCTGGACCTCCCCGTCAAAGCGCCGAAAGCCGAGCCGGCCAAGAAGTGAGACAACACGCCTTTGCCAGAACGGAACTGATCATCGGCGACAAGGGGATCGAACGCCTGGCCAGCGCCACCGTGGCCGTCTTCGGGGTGGGCGGCGTCGGCTCCTTCACGGTCGAGGCCCTGGCGAGAAGCGGCGTAGGCCATCTGGTGCTGGTTGATCATGACGAGATCTGCCTGACCAATGTGAACCGGCAACTGCACGCCCTCCACTCCACCGTGGGTCGGCCCAAGGTCGAGGTCATGGCCGAGCGGGTCATGGACATCAACCCGCAGGCGAAAGTGACCTGCCACCGGCGCTTTTACGGCGTCGAGGCGGGGGAGGAGATCATCACGCCTGAACTGGACTACGTCGTCGACGCCATCGATACGGTGAAGGGGAAACTGACGATCATCGAAAAGGCCAAAGCGGTGGGCGTCCCTGTCGTCAGCGCCCTCGGCGCCGGGAACAAGCTCGATCCGACCCGCTTCCAGGTGGCCGACATCTACGAGACGACGATGGATCCGCTGGCCAAGGTGATGCGCAAGGAACTGCGCAAGCGCGGCGTTGACAAACTGAAAGTGGTCTATTCGACGGAGGCGCCGCGTCCCCTCAAAGGGGAGGCGGCCTGCGCCGACAACTGCATCTGCCCGCATCCGGAGGGTCCCTTCGGCGCATCATGTAAGCAGAAGCGCCAGATACCGGGAAGCATCTCTTTTGTCCCTTCCGTGGCCGGTTTGATCCTCGCCTCCGTCGTCGTCCGCGATATCCTTGAAGCTTCCGGTCTGTTGACAGCGGCGAAATAACCTTTTATAATGAATATGGATACGGGGTATGGGTATCCCCTGGGGGTGGCGGATCTGGAATGTACCCAATCGAAAGAGGCGCTGATCCGGCGATTAAAGAAAATTGAAGGCCAGATCAAAGGCATTCAAAAAATGATCGCTGACGACAAAGCCTGCCTCGACCTACTCGTCCAAGTCGCTGCGGCCCGGGCGGCCATCAACCGGGTTGGCACATTGATCATCATGAATCATACCCGCCGGTGCCTTTCCAACGTGCCACTCTCGGGAGAACAGGAAAAAGCGTTGGAGGAACTCGTCGACGTCCTCACCAAGTTTACCAAGTAAAATGAAAATAGTCTGAAGGAGATGGTAGACCCATGGCTAGCGCAAACGTGGTCGCCCTGACGGACGACAATTTCCGCACTCAGGTTCTGGAGTCCAGCAAACCGGTGCTTGTCGATTTCTGGGCCGCCTGGTGCGGACCCTGCAAAATGATCGCCCCCATCATCGACGAAGTCGCTGATGCTACGGCCGGCAAAGCCGTCGTCGGCAAGCTGAACGTGGACGAAAACCGCGCCATCGCCGCCGAGTATGGCATCATGTCCATCCCGACCCTGCTGGTCTTCAAAGGCGGCCAGGTCGTCGACAAGGCCATCGGGTTCAAGCCGAAGGAAGAACTGGTCAAACTGCTGAACAAACACATCTAAGGTAAAACAACTGAGGTAAAGTCCAAACCCATTTTACAGGTAGGCCGGGGCACAGCTCCGGCTTTTTGTTTTTTTACGGCGGCACAAGTCCTTTTCAGAGCTTCCACACCTGCTTGACACTGCCGGGGCATCGCTCGATAATATGAATAATGAGGGCGCAAATGTCTTTTACGGAAGTGATGGAAAGGAACGCAGGATGACAGAGTTGTGTTTAAAAAAACCCCTCATCCTGGTCGCCGATGATGATCGCGCTATGCGGCTCATGGTGCGGCGCGCCTTGGAAAAAGACGGCTACGCTGTTTTGGAAGCCGAGGATGGCGCGGCGGCCCTGGAAGCCTATGAACAGGCAGAGCCAGACATCGTCTTGATGGATGTCCTCATGCCGGTGATGGACGGATTTGCCGTTTGCGCGCAGTTGCAGACGTTCCCCCGCCACCGGCGTGTTCCCGTGCTGATGATCACCGGCCTTGACGACGACGCCTCCGTAGAAAAGGCCTACCAGTCAGGCGCAACCGACTATATCACCAAACCGATCCACTGGGCCGTGCTCCGGCAGCGGGTGCGCCGGTTGTTGCAGGCGCAGCATACGGAAAAGGCGCTGAAGGCCCGAGAAACACAACTCAGCGCCGTCGCTTCGGCGCTCGGGGAAGGCCTCATCGTCCTCGATGCGGAGGGGCGCTTGACCTTTATGAACCCGGAAGCGGAGCGGCTCCTGGGTTGGAACCTGCCCGAACTGCTGGGGAAAAACATTCATCCCATCATCCACAACCGTCGTGTGGAAGGCTTGCCTATCGCTGAAGCGGATTGCCCCGTCTTACAAACGATCGGCGTCGGCGAAACCTACCGCAGCGACGAAGATTACTTTTCCCGCAAGGATGGCGCTCTCTTTCCCGTATCACTCGTTTCTACCCCGCTGCGTGTCAATGACCGGATCACCGGGGCTGTGGCCGCCTTCCGCGACATCAGTGATCGGAAAAAGGTCGAGGAAAGGCTGCTGCTGGCCGCCAAGGTCATTGAGAATACGACAGAAGGCATCATGATCACCGACGCGGGCGGCGTCATTCAGTCGGTAAACCCGGCCTTTTGCCGATCCACAGGCTACGGCGAATCCGAGGCAATCGGCAACACCCCGCGCATCTTGAAATCAGGGCGCCATGACGGGGAATTCTACCGTAAGATGTGGAACGCCTTGCGGGAAACGGGCCAGTGGCAGGGGGAGATCTGGAACCGCCGCAAGAGCGGGGAACTGTACGCCGCCTGGCTGACGATCAGCGCTATCAAAGACAGCCACGGCCGGACCACCCAGTATGCCGCCGTTTTCAGCGACATCACCGAAGACAAGCGCAACCAGGAACGGATCAAACACCAGGCTTACCATGACGCCTTGACCGATTTGCCCAACCGGCTGCTCTTCATCGACCGTCTGACACAGGCGCTTGCCCAGGCGACGCGGAACCGTCACATGCTCGCCGTCCTCTTTCTCGACCTGGATCGGTTCAAGCAGATCAACGACACCTACGGCCATGCGTTGGGAGACTTGCTGCTGCAAGGTGTGGCGGGACGCCTGCGGCGGGCTGTCCGCGACAGCGACACGGTGGCGCGCCTCGGCGGCGACGAGTTTACGATCCTGCTGCCGCAGATCGGCAGCGTAGAAGACGCCGCCAAGGTGGCCCAGAAGATCCTGGCGTCCCTCCGCCAGCCATGGTCATTCGAAGGTATACCGCCCTTCTGCACCACCACCAGCATCGGCATCGCCGTCTGCCCGACCGACGGGGAAGAGGCGGAGACATTGATGCACAACGCCGACGCGGCCATGTACCGAGCCAAGGAGCAGGGGCGCAACCATTATCAACTCTATACACCCGAACTGAATGCCTGGGCCTTTGAACGGCTGGCTATGGAAACCCGCCTTCGCCGCGCTTTGGACCAGGGCGAATTCGTATTGTACTACCAGCCAAAGGTGGAAGCGGCCACGGGGAACCGGTGCGCTGTCGAGGCATTGATCCGCTGGCAGCACCCCGATCTGGGGCTGGTCTCGCCGATGGAGTTCCTGCGCCTGGCCGAGGATACGGGGCTGATCGTGCCTATCGGCGAATGGTGCCTGGAGGAAGCCTGCGTCCGCAACAAGGCTTGGCAGGATGCAGGCTTGCCGCCCGTGCGGATGGCCGTCAACCTGTCGGCGCGCCAGTTTCAACATCCGAATCTGCTCGCCACGGTGAAAAAGGCGCTGCAAAAGAGCGGCTTGCCACCTGCCTGGCTGGAACTCGAAATCAGCGAGGAAGTCATCCTGTGTTTCGCTGATTTATCCCCCATTGTGCTGGGCGATTTGAAATCGCTCGGCGTAAGCCTGACTATGGATCAGTACGGAAAACGCAACAGCCGCATTACGCTATTGCAGAAGTTGCCCATCGACAGGGTGAAAATCGCTGCGCCCCAGGTCGTCGATCTGAGCGCCTGCCATGATGCCCGGGAGAGCGTCAAGGCATTGATCGCCCTTGCCCGCAGCCTCGGTCTGCGTGTAGCCGCCGACGGCGTCGGGACGAGAGAACAGTGCGATTTTCTGACGGCAGCCGGTTGTGACGAGATACAGGGACATCTCTTCAGCGACCCTTTATCGGCTGAGGAGATGGGCCTGAAATTGGGCGACGAAGCAAATCGGGAGAAGTCACATGAATCATAAACTCAAGATTGCAACATCTGCTATGATCATCCTATTGCTAGGCCTGTCTGGCTGCGCAGCCAATCCCGCTACGAAATTAAGTCCTAAAGAAAACCGCGTTGCCCAAGGCGAAATCAATACATTGCTGAGATACAAAGGCGCTTACGTGGGGGATAATAGCGCAGTAGGCAACATCATTTCCATCCTGCCTGCCAACATGTATAACGCAGGATTTCGTTTGGATACAGACAGAGAGCCCTATGGAATTACCGTCAACTATCAAGCAAATCAAAGATTAGGCCCAGAGGATTATCATCATTTTTGGAGCCAAAACAAACCGGAGGCAGTATTAGAAAAGAACGCAGTTGTATTATTATCTCTTATCCATAATGCAAGCTTCGTTCAGTTCAATGTACAAGATATAGCGGAGAAATCATGCCGTTTTACTAGAACGGATTTGGAACAAAAATACGGAGGGGCGTTACCGGAGTTATTTAAAGATGAGGTTTCGTTAAAAAAACTTTTAAGTGAGTCATAAGAAAAAGGTATCCATATGAAAAAAAGATGGAACCCCGTGCTGTCGTCAGCAACGGGGTTCCGTTTTTTCATGAAAAATCTTCGATAACCTGCTTCAACCGCTCTGCCAGATAGGCTGTCCCTTGGGCGATCTCCTGCTGGCTCAATGACAGGCGGATCCGGGTTTCATCCATGTCGGCCGCCTCCAGCAACAATCCTGACAGGCCGCGGGCCTTGCGATCGATCTCCAAAAGAAGGTCGATCCCGCCAGATTCGGGGAGATAGGCCACTTCCAGTTCATCAAGGCTGCGCTGGAAGTGGCGCGTTGGCTTGTATTCAAAGTTTTGAATGAAGGGGACGCCTCGTCCCGCCCGGGACGCCTCGTTTTTGACTTTGTAAAGGCGGAAGCCCAGTTGATCGATCGCTTCCATCACAGCGGCCATGTTCGGGTGGGGCTGCACCTGCAGGTGGTCTGTATCGGAGGGATCGATGGCCATGTCTACTTCCAGTTCCGTCTGCACCCAGACAGGGGTGTGACCGATCGAGACTGGGGTGTAGGGGGAGAGGCAGAAGGAGAAGGGGATCTCCCGTTCGTCGCCTGGCTGCAGGTCGATGCGCAGGTTGATGTCCACCTTCTGCACCAGGGCGTTCACCGTCACCTTGCGGTCATCGGACTCTGTTTCATATTGAGTCATCACCATCAGGCCGATTTTTTCAATCTGCTGCGCCACGCCGCCGCCCTTGATCTGGATGACGCCGCTCACGTCAGAACCGGCCGTCACCGTCTGCTGATGGAAAATGGCATTGACCTTGGCGCCGCCAATTCCGATGCTGGCCAGAGCTTTTTTGAAAAAACTCATCTGCGGTCCTCCTTTTTCATCAAAATGGAACTCCCAACCATGTCCTAAATCCAGTGTAACCGGAATAGGCCTGTCTATCAACGCTGAAGTAGACAGTGAAGAAAAAATCAAGGCAAAGAAAATATGAACCCTATTGCATGATCCGGTTGCTTGTGGGAAGCCAATCCGTTATGATAAAAATGATATCGAATTGGAACACTTGTACCAATCGACGCTTCTTTCTGAGTCAGTCGTTTGCGTCCTGCATTCTGCGTATCTGGAGAGTCCAAAATGTAACATATCAAACAATTTACCGTATCATTACATTTTTTCGACGGGCGATGATGGCGATGAACTTAAGCGAAAAACTGCAGATCTTATCGACGGCGGCTAAATACGATGTCTCCTGTTCCTCCAGCGGCAGCAACCGGGGGAGGAAGGCGGGCGCCATCGGCAGCACCGCTTCTTCCGGCATCTGCCACAGCTGGTCTGACGATGGACGCTGCATCTCCCTGCTCAAAGTCCTCTTCTCCAACGTCTGCTGTTATGACTGCTCCTTCTGTGTCAACCGCGTCTCCAACGACGTTCCCCGGGCTTCCTTTACGCCCGACGAATTGGCCGATCTGACGATCAACTTTTACCGCCGCAACTACATCGAAGGGCTCTTCCTCAGTTCCGCCATCGAGAAGGGGCCGGACCACACGATGGAGCAACTGGTGCGGACCGTCCGCAAGTTGCGTAACGAATACCGCTTTAACGGATACATCCACTTAAAGGCCATTCCTGGCGCAGACAGCCGGCTCATTGCCGAGGCCGGTTCCCTCGTCGACCGCATGAGCGTCAACATCGAACTGCCCACCAGTGAAGGCTTGCGACGCCTCGCTCCCCAGAAAAAAAAGGAAAACATCCTTAGGCCGATGGGGCAGATCACCGGCGCCATCACTCAGAACCGGGAGGAGCGACGGCAGTTTCGCCGGACGCCCGCCTTCGTCCCGGCAGGCCAGAGCACCCAACTGATCATCGGGGCGACCCCCGAATCAGACAGGCAGATTTTCACCCTCGCCGAGGGCCTCTACCGCAAGTTCCAACTGAAGCGCGTCTACTACTCGGCCTATGTCCCTGTCAGCGTCGATCCGCGCCTGCCTTCGCTGCCGGCGCCGCCCCTGTTGCGGGAGCACCGGCTCTACCAGGCCGACTGGCTGCTGCGCTTTTACGACTTTCAGGCCGATGAGATTGTCGACGCCGACAACCCAAACCTGGACCTGGAATTGGACCCCAAGACCGGCTGGGCGCTGCGCCACCTCGGCTTTTTCCCCGTCGAGATCAACCGCGCCGACTACCGCACCCTCCTGCGTGTGCCTGGCATCGGCGTCAAGTCGGCCAAGCGCATCCTCGCGGCCCGGCGGGTGGGACGGATCCAGTTTGAGCACCTAGGGCGGATGGGCGTCGTCATGAAGCGGGCGCGCTACTTCGTCACCTGCAACGGCAGGTATTACGGCGAAATCGGGCCGGATGCGGCCAGCCTCCGGCAGCAGTTGGTGATGCCGGAGCGGGGGGCGATTAAAGGAATGGCTGGCGGGGAACAGTTGACGTTATTTGGAGAAGAGATGGGGGCGGGATTGGCGATGCCGGCGCTGGAGACTCCGACTACGCTGATGCTTCCGGCAAGTCCAAAAGTCACTGCCGACACGTCATTATCACCAGGTCTTGCCTACCCGGCGCTGTTTTTGCCCGCTCCCGTTGAGGATCAGTGGTCGATGGTGACGGGGGATTTATAGGGGCCGTCGGATAAGGGGACGGCGGCCTTCGAAAAAGGGGGCGGCCATGAAGGAATTGTCCTCTTCATCGCGAACATACTAACCTGTAAACCGAATATGTCTGGGAACAGGTCACCTGTCCGGAGGACAGGTGTGAAAAGGGAAGCCGGTGCAATACCGGCGCGGTCCCGCCACTGTGAGAGGGAGGCCCCCCGTGCGATGTCACTGGCGCGATGCCGGGAAGACGCGGAGGCGGCTCATGATCTCGAGCCAGGAGACCTGCCTGTTCTGACACTGCCAGTGTACCTACGCGGATAGGGAGGTGGTCTGCTTTGCCGTTCATGCATTGCCGTCTTGGGATGCGTCACGGCCCGAGTGAACCATGACCTTAGCCGAAAGGCTGAGGTTTTTTGCGTTCCAAGGGCGGATAAGGCATTTTTTCTGTTCCTTCCTCATAGGAAAGGAATGACAACTGAATCATGCGAACAGGTCGCCGCCCGAAGGGCAGGCGTGAAAAGGGAAGTCCGGTGCAATGCCGGCGCGGTCCCGCCACTGTAAGGGTGTGATGAGGCTCTTCCATGTCACTGGCAGCATGCTGCCGGGAAGACAGAGCCCCAGATGACCCCGAGCCAGGAGACCTGCCTGTTCGTGATCACCGGTCGAACCTACGGAGGATAGGGAGGTGATGAAGGCGAAAGGCGCATTCGCAGGCGCTTGGCGTGCTGTTCATCATTCTGCCCCCAGTCGATCGGCTGGGGGTTTTTGCATGTCCGATTCATTCCATTTGTCGACTAGGCGATTTCGATCTAACTGCGCAATTCTCGCGCAACCGCCAGCGACACACAAAAGGAGGACACACCATGTTATACCCTGGCGTCACTACCGGGATTGGAAGTCTGCCTCATGGTGATGTAGAAAGCGCCATGGCGGTCATCCGCCACTTTTGCCCGGAGCTGCCCCATTGGCCCCAACTGCATCTAAAGTATGCCGGCGACAGTCTACTGGCTGCCGCGCTATCGCCTTTGCAACGGGTAGAGCTGATCACAGGAAAAACCAACGGCTATCCGGTGATCGACACAAGAGCCGATAGCTTCCCCGATGCCTTGTCCGCTTTCTATGAGGCTTACGAGAACGAGGCGGCCTGTTGGATCCACCTCCATGAAGAGTCTCCCTTTCATATCGATCAAGATAGTTACCTGGCCTTCAAATCGACGATCACCGATGCGCCTCGCCAGTGGCCTGACGTGGCCGCCCTCCAAGGTGAGATCCTCGGCCCGCTCACGCTGGCTTTGAATGTCGTCGATGGCAAAGGGCGCGCCGTGATGCATGAGCGTCTCTTATGGGATGTTCTCTGCAAGAACTGCGCCATGAACGCCGCCTGGCAGGTCAAGGACCTGCGCAGAACGGGGCATCCCGTGCTGTTGATGATCGATGAGCCGGCGATGATCGGATTTGACGATTGTGATCAGGATTCGTTAACGGCGCATGACCTGCAAAGAGGCATGGAGGAAATCATCGTGGCCATCAAACGCATGGGCGGCCTGGCCGGCATCCATGTCTGCGGGCCTGCCGATGGATCCATCCTCTTCGCCAGCGGCGCTGATGTGGTGGGATTTGACGCCTATCGCTCCATCGATACCCTTACCCGTCATATCCCGGAACTGATCGCCTTTCTCGAACGGGGCGGCTGGCTGGCCTGGGGGATCGTGCCGGTCACCGGCGCCTTTGCCCATGAAACCGCCCTTTCCCTGACGCAGCGGCTCCACCAGCAGATCGATGAGTTGACGCGCTTGGGCGTTCCGGAGGCGTTGCTCCTGCGGCAGACGGCGCTCACCCCGGCTTGCGGCGCAGGAAGTCTATCCGAGGAAGAGGCGGAAGCGGTGTACGGTCGGCTGCGCGAGGTGTCGACGCTCTGGGGTTGGTATTAATGATACCGGTGACGCCGGCGCCGGGAAGCTGGCGTGCCCTCCTCCCTGGACTGCGCGGTCGCCTCGAAAAAGAGTGCATCCTCATCGCCGCCGATACATCCTGGCGCTGTGTCAGTTCAGGCATCCTCGGCGGGGGGATCAACGAAAAACGGTTTTTTGTCAACCGGCAGGTGCACAAAGATTATGATGACCGCCAGCCGCAACGCGAGATGATCGCTTTTCTCACGGGCGCTTTCCCCGATTGCCCCATCGACCAAACGACTGCGTTGATGACAGCCGCCTGGGTCTCCCAGGCGGCTTGGATGCAGAACCGCTGCGGCGACATCGGCCTCTCCGTGGTGGTGACAGCCGGTGTGAGCAACGCCTGCGCCGCCGGTGTCACCCCCTGCTGGGAAGGGACGCCAGGAACCGGGACGATCAACATCATGGCTTTTCTGGATCATCACCTCACAGACGGGGCGCTGATCAACGCCGTGCAGACCATCACAGAAGCCAAAAGCCGGGTACTACGGGAATTGCGTATCTGTTGCGCCCAGACAGGCGACTGGGCGACCGGGACAGGGACCGACGCTGTGGTGGTGGCCGCCCGGCCTGGCGGTGAGCCGCTGGAGTATGCCGGGCCGACGACACGGCTTGGCGCCTTGCTAGCCGTCACCGCCGGCGCAGCCGTGCGGCAGGCTGTTCAAGCCTACTTGAGCGCAACAGGCCGCCGCGAGCCGAAAGCGAAGGAAGCGAAGCAAACGAAGGAAAGGACATAAACGGGATTCAGGCAAAAACACAGGGTCGAAAACACAGCTAGATGAACGAAAGGATGGATGGTTTTGCATCCCTTTTATCGCGCCAACCAGAGCAGCCGAAAAACAGCGGCGCTGGTGATGGCTTTCCTGCTCCTTTGGAGCTTTTGCCTACCCCTTTTCACAGCCCATGCGGCGTCAGGAGATCCGTCCGTCCAGGCCGGTCAGTTGGCCGGCAAGGCCGTCGATTTCATCCACAATAAGGCGAGTAGCGGAGAACCTGTTGACGGTTATACGGCTGCCGCGCTAATCGCGGCAAAGGAGGATCTGAGCGCAGCCAAATGGACGCCGCCTTATTCCTTATCTGTGCAAAAACAAAGGATTGCCGAGGCCGATGCCCTCACGATCGGGTCTGAACTGGGAAGCAAAAACAACCTGATTACATACCTTTTGGCCAACCAAAATGCCGACGGCAGTTTCGGTCCTTTTGCCAACGAGTATGGGTCCAAGGTCAGCCTGGAAGCCTTGGCCCGGCTCAAAAGCGATGTCCCCGCCGGTCCCCTGAAGGAACGGGTCGAACAGGCGATCGCCAAAGGGGTCGCCTTTCTGCGGGAGCGCTATGTCCAGAGCGTTGAAACCTATTCGAACGCCGGTTTCGCTTCCTTTGACGCCCGCTTCGTCTCCGCGCTGGCCCTTGCCGGCGAGGATTTGACACAGGCCCACTGGCTGAAAAACGGAAAAACGCTGCGGGAGCAGGCCGTCGCCGATGCCGTCTATGCTGCGGACCATCCCGGTGGGAAGAGCGTCACCGAGTTGTCCAAGCACCTGACAGCCCTGTCTCAACTAGACCCGAGTCATGCAAAGATAAGTGTTCTGGCGGAAGCCATTCGCAATCAGAAGCAAACCGTCGGCGACAGCGTCTACTTTGGCGCGTCTCTCTACGAAGATACGGCCGTATTACAGGCGCTGGGACAGTGCAACCAAATGGGGGACGTTGACCCGGCCAAGGCACTCTCCTATATCAACCGGTTCCGCGCGGCCCACAGTGATGACTGGGGAGCGCCGGCAGGGTTCGCCTACGGCAGTTACAGCCCCAAGGAACCGGAATTGACAGCCCAGGTATTGGCAGCCCTTTCCGGATTTACGGCGGGAGCGGGCATCAGCGGGGCCATTCATGACATCCAGACCTACCTCAAATCGATCCAGCACAAGGATACGGCGGCCATCCCAGTATCCGGCGACAGCACCACCGCCACCGCCGAAACACTGATCGCCTTGAAGCGGCTCGGCCTCACCTATACGCAATACGGGGGAGACGAGGGGGAATGGTCAAAAGCCCCCCGCGTCAAACCGATGGCGCTCTCCCTCCTGGCCATGCAAGCATTGCAGGAGCAAAATCGCGCCAACAAGCTGGCAGACCTGCTCCTGGCGCGTCACACAGCGCAAGCCGGCTTTTCCAACAGCATCTACAGCGACAGTTGGGCCTATCTGGCCCTGGAGGAAACCGGAAAAATCGCTGCGATCAAGGAAGACGCCCGCGCCTGTCTGTTGAGCAAGCAACAACAGAACGCCCCAAACAAAGGCGCTTGGGGCGAGTCTTTCGACGGTGTCTTCTATGCCGACTTCCTGGCCACAGCCCAAGCGATCCGAGCGATGAAAGGGTTGCCCAGAATGGATGGCGACGCCGCTGTTCAACAGGCGATTACTGACGGGCTGGCCTACTTGAAAAGTAAACAACAGGCAGACGGCGGTTTCGGCGGTGTCTTTGACGACCCGGTCGTCGACACGGCGGAAATGATCGTCACCATGAAAAAGCTGGGCCTGAATCCGGCTGAACTGAAAAACAGCAACCAACAGAGTCCTGTCGATTGGATGTTGACGAAGGCCCTCAACGATGACGGCAGCTTCGGCGGCAGCAAGAACGTCTTCGGCGCTACGGAAGCCTTAACCGCCTACCAAGCGTTGGGCAGTCCGCCTTCCGGCAGCGGATCGTCGGCCGGCGGGTCATCAGGTGGCGGGACGCCGGCGCAAGATGACGCAGCACAGGTGTCTCTCGCCGTGATCGGCAAGTCCGGCGAAAAACTCTTCGGTCCTGCCACCGTCACCGCGCGCAGGGATGGGCGCTGGGGGATAACCGCCCTGGGAACGCTGGAAGGCGCCGGCTTGAGCTACTCCGAGGGAAGCGGCTTCGTGACGTCTATCGCCGGCCAAGCCAATCAGGGAATGGCCGGTTGGATGTATAAGGTGAACGATGTCACCCCGATGGCGCCTGCCAAAGACCAGGCGGTGAAATCGGGAGACAAGGTGATCTGGTGGTACAGCGTGGACATGAACAATCCCGGACCGACCTGGTCGGACGTGATCAGCGGCAAATCGCTGGCAAGCGGAGCGCAGTCGGCGAATACCGTCCCAAGCGGTGTCACTGAACAAAACAGTCGTTTCCCCAAAGCGTTGCAGGCATCTGATCAAGCGATAAAGGCATTAGAGCGCTTGAAAAAAGAGGTTGCCTCGACCGCCCTGGCGCAGGAAAATCCTATCGACGCGCTCGGCAACGATGGGTTAGCCCTGGTGGTGTCAGGCGAGTTTCAGCCGCTCACCGAAGCGGCCTATCAACAACAGCAACGCGAACTGGCCGACAATCGCGTGTCCTTGCAGCAGGAGGTAAAGGCCGATCAAGGGGCGGTCATCACCGACGCCAAGGGAGAAGTCGCCCTGGCGGCGCCAGCCAAGGCGTTGAGCAGGGACATGAAACTGACCATCCAGGAAACGGCGCACCCTCCTGCTACAGAGCAATCGGCTCAACAGGCGCCGGCAGGGTTTCAGTTCCTATCGTCCCTCTACCGGTTCGGTCCTGACGGAACGACCTTTGCCGAACCGGTCACCATCGCTCTGCGCGTGGCGCTGCCACCACTGGTAAGCCCCGAGGATGTGACGCTGGCAGTCTTCGATACGAAAGCAAAGGGTTGGGTAACGGTGCCTGCCGTCTATGACGCTGCCAAAGGCGTGTTTCTGACGCAACTTCGTCATTTTTCCGATTATGCCGTCTTGGCAAGAGAGATGCCCGAGGCGCTTCCGGCCATGGCGAAAGTCCAAGATTCCTTTGCCGATCTGGCGGGATTCGATTGGGCCGCCGAGAGCATCCGGCGGTTGTCTGAGGTCGATATCCTCCGCGGTGTTGCGCCGGGCCGGTTTGAACCGAGCCGGACCGTCACACGGGCCGAGTTCGCCGCATTGCTGGTTCGCAGCCGGCAACTGCCGGCATCAGGAAAGGCGAATTTCCGCGATGTGCAAGCGGGGGATTGGTTCGCCCCGATAGTGGCCGCCGCAGCCGAGGCCGGCATCGTCAACGGTGATCCTGATGGCGCCTTCCGGCCCAATGAACCGGATCACCCGGGAAGAGATGGCCGTCATGTTAGGCAAATCGCTCCGGTGGCAGCAGGCAGATATGGAAGGGGCGCCCTTCACCGATCAGGAAGCGATTTCAACTTGGGCGCGCCCCTGGGTCGCCCAAGCGGTCAAGAAAGGCCTGCTGCGCGGATATGAAGACGGCAGCTTCCGGCCCCAGGCGGAGGCCAACCGGGCCGAGGCGGCGGCGCTCATCGACAAGTTGATGCAGTAGTTCTAGGGAGGTGAGGGTGATGGGCAAGCGAATCGGCTGGCACTGGGGATTTTTGCTGATCCTCCTGGCCCTGTTGTTTGGCGCAGTCTCTCTTTCCGGACGAAGCGGCGCGCCGGAGAACGCGCAGGCTGCGCCGATCACGTCTGCTGATAAGGCTGCTTTCAATAAAGCGCAAGGGGCGGTCGCAAAAGAGCCACCTGTTCTTCAAAGCACTCCAACTCAATCGAGTGAGGAAGGAACGCAAAAGAGCGAACCTTCCTCACCTGCGCCCACGGAGCCGACGAAAGGCATAGAAAAGGCCGCCTCAGTGATGAGCAAGCCAGCCGAGGTGCCTACGGCGACAGGCGGCGAACAGCAGGCGAGTGAAGGGCAGGCAAGCGGAGGGAAAGAGGCCTTTACGGACAGAGAGAGCCCCAAAGGTCTCTCTGTCTCGATTGCCGTCGTCGGCCAAAAGGGGGAACTGCTCTTCGGACCGGAGAGCGTCCTGATTAAAGACGATAACCGTTGGGGAAAGACGCCCCTGGGAGCGCTCGACGCCACAGGATTGCGTTATGGCATGGGCGCCGGCTTCGGAAGCTTTGTCACCAGCATCAACGGTCAGGCCAACCGGGGGATGCGCGGCTGGATGTACAAGGTGAATGACGAGACGCCCATGGTGGCCGCCAACGAAAAAACAGTGCAAAGCGATGACCGGATCGTCTGGTGGTACAGCAATGAGATGGATGCGCCGAGCCCCGATTGGAAGGCGTTGCTTCAACAAAAACAAGGAGGAAGGCCATGAACGACGTGGGCACAGAAGACGCCGCTCAGGACCCGAATCAGGGTGGCCATGTGCAGGCAAGCGCCTCGATTCTGACAGGTCTGCACCCCGTGGCTGCTTTGAGCTACGCGGTTGCGCTGCTCTTTCTGCTCATGTTTATCGACCACCCTCTCTTTCTCGCCGGCGTCTTTGCGGTTCAAGCCGTTACGATTGCGGCTTTAGGAAGGTGGGCGCGGTGGAACGAAGCCATGGGCTTTGCCTTGCCGATGAGCGCCCTGATCCTGCTCATCAACCCGCTCCTGGTGCGGGCCGGGGAGACGGTCCTCTGGATCGGTCCGACGATACCGCTTCTGGGGCCGCTGTTCATCACCGTGGAAGCCGTGGCCTACGGCGCGGCCATGGCCTTGAAACTGCTCAATGTTCTCAGCCTCTTCTTCATCTATAGCGGCATGGTCTCCCCTGACGACCTGCTGCGTCTCTTCTCCAGGTTGGCCTTTCGCTCGACCCTGGTGATCTCCCTGGCGACGCGGCTCTTTCCGACGATGCGCCGGCGGCTGGAACGGATCCGCGAGATCCAGGAACTGCGCGGCATCCGTTTTGATGAGGGGACCATCCGGGAGCGGGTGGGCAAGTATGCCGGACTGGTGGAAGCGCTGCTTCTGTCGTCACTGGAAGATTCGTGGGAAACGGCGGAGGCGATGGAGGCGCGCGCCTTTGGCGTCGGCCCCCGTACGAGCCACCGCCGGAAGCTCTGGCGGCGGAGGGACAGCATCTGCCTGAGCGGCGCGCTCCTGTCCCTCTTCACCGCTGTCGCGGGCGCCTGGGAAGGAATGCTGCTCTACGCCTACTACCCGGCACTCGATCCCCTTCACGGCGATGTCAAGACGCTTACGGCTTTGGCATGTGTCCTGGCGGGGCTGCTGATCCCGGTAATCCTGCATTGGGGGTGGCGCAAATGGACCTTTATTCGCTCCGCGATCTAACCTACTTCTATCCTGAAAAAAGGCAGCCTGCCCTGCGCATTGACGGCTTGCGCATCGAAGACGGGGAGTTTGTCCTGGTGTCCGGTCAATCCGGATCAGGAAAGTCAACGCTGGCCCGGGCCTTGGCGGGGCTCGTTCCCCGTTTTTACGGCGGCCGGTTCAGCGGTGAACTGCGTTATCGAGGCCGTCCGCTGCTCGATCTGCCTCGCCGGGACCTCGCCCGGGAGGTGGGCATCGTCTTTCAAGACCCGGAAAAGCAACTGGTCATGACAGAGCCGGAAGCGGAAATCGCCTTCGGATTAGAGAATCTGGGCCTTTCCCCAGCCGATATGGCGGCGCGGATCGCCGAGGTGATGAACTTCTTTCAAATATCTGCGTTGAAGGGACGGGAAATCTGGACACTGTCCGGCGGACAGCAGCAAAAGGTGGCCCTCGCGTCGGCGCTGGCCATGCAGCCGCGGGTCCTCATCCTCGATGAGCCCACATCCCAACTGGACCCGGTTGCTGCCGAGGAAATCCTCGGTCTTGTCAAGCGGCTGAATGAGGACCTGGCGATGACCATCGTGCTGGTGGAGCAGCGCTTGGACCGGTGCTTTCATCTGGCCGACCGTGTCTTGTACATGGAAGAAGGGACTATCGCTTTTGATGGTTCGCCTGGGGAGATGGCCCAGTGGGGCGCCTGTCGATCAAGCTCCCTTGTACCGCCGGTAGCGCGTTTTTTCGCCGGGATGGGTCTGGCGCCCGTCCCGATCACTGTAAAAGCAGGGCGAAAGGCCCTTTCGGCGCTGCTTCCCCGGGAAAGCGATCAGGAACATGCGCTCCCCACATCACCCCCCACAACGATCCCCCCAGACCCTCCTCGCGACGCCTCGTTATTACTGGATAGGGTCTGGTTCACCTACCCAGATGGGTGGGCGGCGTTGCAGGATGTCAGCCTGAGCGCAGCGCCGGGAGATTTTTTGGCTCTCCTGGGACCGAACGGCGCCGGCAAGTCGACACTCTTGCGGCTCATCGCCGGGCTATTAAAACCGGGGCGGGGCCGTTGTTCCCTGTCGTTGGCAAAGCAAGAGGTCCGCTCCGTCCATTCCGGCGGGCGGATCGGCTATCTGGCCCAAAATCCGAACGACTACCTGCTCCAGGACACGGTGGAAGCGGAAGTCGCCTTCGGGCGGCGCAATTTCGGCCTCCCCGACAATGGAACGGTGGAGAGGCTCTTGCAAGAGCTTCGCCTCGAAGCATACCGGGGCGTCCATCCCCGCGATTTGAGCGGCGGAGAACGGCAACGGGTGGCCATCGCCGCTGTCTTGGCCACCGATCCGGAACTCCTCCTGCTCGATGAACCGACGCGGGGAATGGATGAGCGGCTGAAAGACGAACTGGGCGAACTGTTGCGCCGGCGGATCGACGGCGGGGCTTCTGTGATCCTGGTCAGCCATGATGTGGAGTTCGTCGCCCGCTACGCGACGCGTGTGGCGCTCCTTGACGGCGGCAGGGTGGTCAGAGAGGGCGACCTGTTGCCGGTGCTGGGGGAATCCCTCTTTTACTCGACCCAGATCGGCCGCTTGTTCCGCCATGCAGCGCCCCATCTCCTGACGCCGGAAGCCGCCTGGTCAGCCTTTCGGGATGTGGGCCGGCGAAAAAAAGCGGAGGGAAGGGAGACGAGCGCCCATGTGGCCCGCTTGGCCTAAGTTGCAAGTCCCGCTCATCTTGGCGCTGGCCGCCGGTTCCCTCTTTGCCAGCCTGATCGGGAGAAACATCGTTGGGCGGCAGGGTTGGGGGTTGTTGGCCCTGGAGATGGTCTTCCTGGCGCTGTTATTGCTCTTCTGGGCTTTTGAGCGAAAAGAGATCTGTTCCCGCGAACTATCCATGATCGCCGTCCTGGGCGCGCTGGCGGCAGTGGGAAGGGTCCCTTTTTCCGCATTGATGGGCATTCAGCCGGTCACTTTTTTGACGATCCTGTCAGGCGCGGTCTTCGGTCCCCGGGCAGGGTTCATGGTCGGGGCAACGGCAGCGATCGTGTCCAATTTTTTTCTCGGCCAGGGACCCTGGACACCATGGCAGATGTTCAGTTGGGGCATGGCCGGGGTGTCGGCGGGATTGCTGACCCGCTATTATCCGGACATCGGGCGGCTTTGGATGCTCGCCTTTCTCTTTGCCTGGGGTTATCTCTACGGGTGGATCATGAACTTCTGGCACTGGAGCGCCTTTGTCCATCCTCATACAGGGCAGTCCTTTTTGCTCACCTATCTGGCCAGCCTGTCCTTTGACACGGTCCATGCCATCGGCAACTGCCTCTTTTACGCCCTTTTTGGCAAACGATTTACGATGATACTCCAGCGTTTTCGCAACAAGTTGCGGGTGGCGGTGACATAAAAAGGGACTCGCTGAAAGTCAAATCTTTATAAGGTCCCATCCTGTCAAGATACAACACGTCCATTTTCTGTAACAGATGTAGTGTGGCCTGAGTATCCTGTTAATGGATAAAATTACCATACAGCTCAAAAAGGAGGGTTCCATATGGGCAATGCATACGGCTTCTTTGGCGGCGGCTTCGGTGTTGTGGCCGGCCTCGTCATCACGCTGATCATTATCGGCGCTTTCTATCCCCACATCGTTGGCTTCGGGTACGGCGCTCAATAACGTAATTGAAAGGAGGAGGCATTATGGGAGCCGTTTGTGGCGGAGGTTATTTCGGTAACAACATTGTGGCTTTGGCCATTCTCATCATTATTATCGCGATCTTGGGTACAGGATTCGGATTCGGGTACGGCGGAGGTTTCTAATCGAAAAACGAAAAAAAAAGCGTGAGCGGCGAGCCGCCCACGCTTTTTTTTTCGTTGTATTTGCAATGTGACCGGTTTCAATGATAAGTTAAAACGATAAGGTCACATTTGCAGGTCACTTCTGCCGGTCACGTGAACACAAGACAGAGGCGTAAACGTTACAGAAGACATCTTTCAAACACTGCATAACATAGGAGGCTAAAACCGATTGATTCACCGTGAACGTATCCGTCACCTCACCAGTGCGCCCCCACGTCCGGGGCGATATGTGCTTTATTGGATGCAGGCCAGCCAGCGGGCCGAATGGAACCATGCCCTGGAGTACGCCATCCGGGAGGCCAACAAACTGGGCCTCCCGTTGCTCGTCTTTTTCGGCGTCACAGGCGGCGTTCCCGGCGCGAAGGCGCGCCATTACCGTTTCATGCTGGAGGGGCTCTGTGATGTCCGGGAGACACTGCGCCGCCGGGGCATCGCTATGATCGTCCGGCGCATTCCCCCGGTCGATGGCGTCATTGCGCTGGCTCAAAAAGCCGCCCTCGTCGTCACGGACCGGGGATACCTGCGCTACCAGCGACAGTGGCGGGAGGCTGTCGCCGCCCGGATCGACGGCCCCTTTGTTCAGGTGGAAAGCGATGTCATCGTCCCGGTTGAGACGGCGTCGCCGAAAGAGGAGTATGCGGCAGCCACGTTCCGGCCCAAGATCAAAAGGCTACTGGACACTTTCCTGGTCCCATTGGAGGAGCGGGATACGGACTGCCCGGCCCCGGATGCGGAAGCATTGCTCGATGAGGAGCTTCCCGGAGAGCCGGTTTTTGCCGCCTCCGCTGATTCCCTGTCCTCGATCCTGGCCGCCTTGTCCGTCGACTCCTCCATCCCCCCGGCCTTGGGCTGGCGGGGCGGTTCCCAGGAGGCCCACCGTCGCCTCGACGACTTCCTACGCAGGAAGCTCTCCCGCTACCATGAAGACAAAAACGACCCCTCCCTCGACAGCCTCTCCGAGTTGAGCCCGTACCTGCATTTCGGCCAGATCTCGCCGCTGGAGGTGGCATTGAAGGCCCGGCAGGCCATTGGAACTGGCACATCCCTCGATAGGACAGGCCCAGCCCTCGACGGGGTCGGCGCATTCCCCACTGCAACAGACGCGAACCCCGGCCTGGCCGCCTTTTTAGAAGAACTGATCGTCCGCCGCGAACTGGCCATGAACTTCGTTTTCTACAACCCCGCCTACGACCAATTCGCCGCCCTGCCCGCCTGGGCGCAGGCGACGTTGCATACGCACCGGTCCGATAGCAGAGAATTCAACTATACAAAGACGGAATTGGCCGAGGCCCGCACCCATGACCGCTACTGGAACGCCGCCCAGAAAGAACTCGTCCTGCGTGGCAAGATGCACGGCTACATGCGCATGTACTGGGGCAAGAAGATCCTCGAATGGACGGTCGATCCGGAGACGGCCTACCGGATCGCCGTCGAACTGAACGACACCTACGCCCTCGACGGTCGCGACCCCAACGGCTACACCGGCATCGCCTGGTGCTTCGGCAAGCATGACCGGCCCTGGGGCGAGCGGGCCATCTTCGGCAAAGTCCGTTACATGAACGCCGCCGGCCTGCGCCGTAAATTCGACATCGAGGCCTATGTCCGGCGTGTCGAAAACCTGGTCGATAGAAACGAAAAATCGCAAAATCCGGGGTTTGACAAATCCCGAGTGCCATGGTAAACTATGCCCCAAGAAATCCTATTAAATTAGTAGGGTATGTACGGGGCCTGTCCCCGATAGCGTTACAGTGTAAGACAGCGTTATGACCGAGAGGTGGTGCCATGAAACTCTCGACTAAGGGACAATACGGAGTGCGGGCGATGTTCGAACTGGCCATGCAGTACGGTCAGGGGCCCGTCTCCTTGAAGCTCGTCGCCGAGCGCCAGGACATATCGGAGCATTACCTCGAACAGATCATCGCCGGATTGCGCAAAGCCGGCCTCGTCAACAGCATCCGGGGCGCCCAGGGGGGCTATGTCCTCGCCAGGGAGCCCGCCGAGATCACCGTCGGCGACATCATCCGCGTCCTCGAAGGACCGGTGGCCCCCGTCGACTGTGTCAACGACGACATCCCCGAGCGCTGCACCCGCGCCAGCCAGTGCATCTCCAAGCGGGTCTGGGCAAAGGTGCGCGACTCGATCGAACAGGTCATCGATTCCATCACACTGGCGGACATGTGCAAAGACGCCGAAAAGATGAAGTATGACGAGGGCGCCTTCATGTACCACATCTAGCGAAACAGACAGTCTTTCGCTGCGCCCATTTGAAAATCGGAGGAGAGAGAGCCATGCGACGTGTATACCTCGATCACAGCGCGACCACGCCCGTCCATCCCGGAGTCATCGAAGCCATGGTCGACTGTATGCAGAACCACTTCGGCAACCCGTCGAGCGTCCATTCCTTCGGCCGGGAAGCGAAAAAGCTCCTGGAAGAGGCGCGGGCGAATGTGGCCCACCTGATCGGCGCCCGTCCCGAAGAGATCATCTTCACCAGCGGCGGCACCGAGGCCGACAACCTGACCATCTTCGGCGTCGCCCGGGCGATGCGTAAAAAGGGCAACCACGTCATCACCTCGGCGACGGAGCACCACGCCGTGCTCGACGCCTGCCAGGCGCTGACCAAAGAAGGCTTTGAAGTCACCGTGCTGCCTGTCGACGAAACCGGCATGGTCCGCGTCGAGGACGTGAAAGCGGCCCTCAAGCCGGAGACTGTCCTGGTCACGATCATGCACGCCAACAACGAGGTCGGCACGATCAACCCGATCAAAGAGATCACCCAACTCGTCAAGGCCCATGGCGCCATCATGCACACCGACGCCGTCCAGACCGTCGGCAAAATCCCCGTTGACGTGAACGACCTCGGCGTGGACCTCATGTCCCTCTCCTCCCACAAAATCTACGGCCCCAAAGGGGTCGGCGCCCTTTATATCCGCAAGGGGACCAAGCTATTCCCCCTCTCCCACGGCGGCGGCCAGGAGCGCAAGCGCCGCCCCGGCACGGAAAACCTGCCCGGCATCGTCGGCTTCGGCAAAGCGGCCGAGATCATGGCCCGCGAACTGCCCGAAGAGATGGGCCGCATGGGCCGGCTGCGCCAGCGCCTGATCGAGGGTCTGCTGGCCATCCCTGAGGTGCAACTGAACGGCCACCCCACCGAGCGCATCCCCATCAACGTGAACGTGTCGATCAAATACATCGAAGGCGAATCGCTGCTGTTGATGCTGGACATGAAAGGCATCGCCGCCTCCTCCGGCTCTGCCTGCACCTCCGGCTCCCTGGATCCGTCCCACGTCCTGCTTGCCATGGGCATCTGCCATGAGGTGGCCCACGGCTCGCTGCGGTTGACGCTGGGCCGGGACAACACTGAGGAAGATATTGAATATGTGCTGGACGTGCTGCCGCAGATCGTCGAACGGTTGCGGGCCATGTCCCCGCTCTATGCCAACAAGGAGGGCTGAGCATGTATACCGATAAAGTGATGGACCACTTCATGAACCCCCGCAACGTCGGCGAGATCGACAACGCCAGCGGCGTCGGCGAAGTCGGCAACGCCTCTTGCGGCGACATCATGCGTATTTACCTCGACGTCGAGGACAACATTATCAAAGACGTCAAGTTCAAAACCTTCGGCTGTGGCGCCGCCATCGCCACCAGCTCCATGGCGACGGAACTAATCAAGGGCAAGACCATCGACGAGGCGCTGGAACTGACGAACAAAGCCGTCGCCGACGCCCTCGGCGGCCTGCCGCCCCAAAAGATGCACTGCAGCAACCTGGCTGCCGACGCGCTCCACAAGGCCATCGCCGATTACAAGGCGAAGCAGGACGCGAAGAAGTAGCAACATGCTCCTTGCGCAGCGGCGCTTCTGAGAGCGAATGCGGCTGGATGTAACCGAGTGCGCCTTGACTAAATAGCACCGAATTCAGAAAAAATACATCCCGGATGGGCGTTGCCTGTCCGGGATGTCGCTGTACTGCCCGTAACTGCTGAAGAGAAGATAATTGAAAGAACGGGATTCAAGTGAAAGAGACCGTAGTAGTGGCAATGAGCGGCGGCGTCGATTCTTCTGTGACGGCCGCTCTTTTGTTGGAACAAGGTTATGACGTCATCGGCGTGACCTTGCAGATCTGGCCGAAAGACGCGCCGGAAGGCGCCGAAGGGGGCTGTTGCTCCTTATCGGCCGTCGAGGACGCCAAGCGGGTCGCCTTCAAACTGGGCATCCCCCACTATGTGATGAACTTCCGCGACTACTTCGAAGCGGAGGTCATCGACTACTTCGGCCGCGAGTACCTGGCCGGTCAGACGCCCAACCCCTGCATCCGCTGCAACCGGGTGATCAAATTCGAGGGCCTCCTACAAAAATCGCTTGCCCTCGGCGCTGCCAAAGTGGCCACGGGCCATTACGCCCGCATCGAACAGGACAGCGCCACAGGCCGCTACCGCCTGGGCCGGGGCATTGACGCGAACAAAGACCAGTCCTACGCCCTCTTTAACATGACCCAGGAGCAACTCTCCCGAACGCTCTTCCCGCTGGGCGGCTTCACCAAGCCGGAGATCCGAGAAAAGGCGGCCCAACTGGGCCTGGCCGTCGCCTCCAAACCGGACAGCCAGGAGATCTGCTTCATCCCCGACAACGACTACCGGCGCTTTTTAGAGGAACGCTACCCCGGCCATCGCTTCCAGCCCGGCCCCTTCGTCGACCAGGAGGGCAACGTCATCGGCGCCCACCGGGGGCTGCCCTTTTACACGGTGGGCCAGCGCAAGGGCCTGGGCGTCGCCTTTGGCTACCCGGCCTACGTGATCGCCCTCGATGTGGAACACAACGCCGTCGTCATCGGCCCTGATGAGGCGGTGAGAGGCCGGCGGCTCCTGGCCGACGACCTCAACTGGATCGACATCACAGGCCTGAAAGAGCCGATGGAAGTGGAGGCCAAGATCCGCTACAGCGCCCCGCCGGCGAAAGCGGTCATCTCCCCCGCAGAGGATGGAGCCTCGACCGCCGTCGTCATCGAATTCGCCGCGCCCCAGCGGGCGATCACGCCGGGACAGGCCGTCGTCTTTTACCGGGGCGACTGGGTCGTCGGCGGTGGCACCATCGTCCGCAACCTGGATGTGAAACTGCCGGAGATCCGCTATCCCGAGCCAAAGCCGGTGAAACGCGCGAAGGCGAAAGGGCGAGTATAAAAGGCATCCGCTACCGTCAACAATAGATCATGGAAAAGTTCCCAAAACCGGCGCCAACGCGAACAATGAGGGGAGACCGCCACAGGAGTGCTAAAAGGAAGAGATGTCATCCACCTGCCTGTGGTTCACCCTGCGACGGGCAAAACCATCGGACGGGTCACCGATCTAATGGTCGACACCAAGGAAGGCCGGGTGACGGGGCTGTTGCTGGCAGCAGAAGGGGAGAGCGCCAACCGGCGCATCGACTGGACACAGGCCGTCTACGACCGGGACGTGATCCGGACCGAAGCGGAGCCGGCGCCTCATGAGCAGCAAGCGTCGGACGATCCGGCGCAAGAGCCGGCAGCCTCCGGTGAACCCTCGCCGGCGGCTCCGATCCTTCTCTGCCTGTCCCGTTGTGAAGGCCATCCCGTGCGGACACAGGCCGGCCGTCCCTTGGGGCAGGTGGGCGACATCCTCTTTGAGCCCGCCCAGGGCCAACTCACGGCGGTAGAGGTTTCCGACGGTCTGATGCAGGACCTGCTTACGGGGCGGCTCCAGCTTCCCTGGCCGGACGTGACAGAATGGCGGACCGACACGGTCATCGTGGCGGATCACTGGCAGGACGCGTGGCAGCGGGAGCGGGAATAGCAAACGGAGGGATTTCCATGAGCTGCCCTGTCTGCGGCGGGAAGCAGGTTGGCAAGGTCGGCGTGAACCAGTTCTACTGCTGGAATTGCTTTATCGAGTTTAACGAGCGGAACGAGATTTTCGAAGTGGCTGAAGACGGCAGCCTGATGGCCCTCGAACCGGATCCGCCGCTGATGGAACTCGAGGGGGCGAACGCTGCGCCGATATAAGAAGCAGAAAAAGCCCGCGTCATAGGCGGGCTTTTTGGATTCTCCGGCGAAAAACACGTGGAGGTGGAGGCGGCGTTGCCGAAAGGCCGTTGGCGCATCCTGCTTGTGGCCGGATTCTGGGCGATAGTGCTGCTGCTGGCGTACCTGTTGCGGCAGACCTTGGTTCCCTTTGCGGTGGCTTTCGTGCTGGCGTACCTGCTCTATCCCGGCGTGATCTGGCTGGAAAAGCGGGGGCTTGGGCGCACATTGAGCATCCTCGCCGTCTTCGCCGTCGTCTTCGGCGGCTTTGCCAGCCTGATCGCCTTCGGCATGCCGCGCATCTTCGGCGAATTGAACCGTTTCAGCGTCCAACTGCCTCAGTACAGCCAAGAACTGCAGGCATGGCTCACCCGCATCCAGCAGGATATGATCCAGGCCGGCTTCCCGCCAGGCATCCAGCAGGTCTGGAGCGACACCCTCGCCCGGGGGGAAGCGACGATTCTGGCGACGGTGCGCTGGGTCTTGGAAAGCGCCGTCAGCCTCGCCGAAAACGCCCTCGACATCGTCCTGATCCCGGTGATGAGCTTTTACTTCCTTCGCGACTGGGAAGCTATCGGCAAGGGGAGCCTGAACCTCGTCCCTCAAAACCTGCGCGCCCATGTGCAAATCGTCGGCGGGGAAGTGAACCGGATATTGCGGGCCGTCGTCCGCTGCAACTTCCTCATGGCCCTCGTCGTCGGCGTGCTGACCACCGTTGGCCTCACCCTGATTGGCCTCGAATACAGCCTGCTCATCGGCATCATCGCCGGCATCGCCGACCTGATCCCCTACTTCGGTCCCCTCATCGGCATGGTCCCCGCCGTCATCGTCGGCCTCCTCGAATCGCCGCGGCTCGCCCTCTATGCCGTCCTGATCATGGTCGTCGTCCAGCAGATCGAAGCAAACCTGCTCTCGCCGAAGCTCTTGGGCGACTCAGTGGGACTCCATCCGCTGGCCGTCATCTTCGCCCTCCTCGCCGGCGGACACCTCTTTGGCATCGTCGGCCTGCTCCTGGCCGTGCCGGTGGCGGCGGTGGGAAAGGTGGTGGGGAGGTATGTGCTGTTGAAGGTGCTGGTGTGAAAGGATCACCAAGCTAGTTTCCGGACAACTGAATCGAATATTATTTAGCGCTGCGACCATACTATCCTCGCTGCAAAAGAACAGCCGCGTTCTGCAAAACCGCTGAAGTCGCATCAATGTTTTCGGCGGTTTTTTATTGCCCGCTCATCGGTGAAAGCCAACCGTAGAAGCACCAAGGCGGCATTGAAATGTAAAACATAATTGACAGTTTGCCCGGAGCTATGCTATCTTTGAAAAAGTAAAACATGTTTTACATTCAGCTCGACAGACGGGTGGGGTTATGCAAAATCGAATCCGGGAACTGCGAAAGTTAAAAAAGATGTCTCAAGAAGACCTGGCGATCGCCTGTAACGTATCGCGTCAGACCATCAATGCCATCGAGAACAACAAGTATGACCCCAGTCTCGTCTTGGCCTTTCAACTAGCCCGTGAGCTAGAGGTCTCGATCGAAGAGTTATTCTGTTACTCACCGAAGTAAGCGGGGGAGGTCTTCATCACATGAAAAGCAAGCCGGCATACACGCTCGATTGCCGTCGATAGAGTTTTTGATAGGAGTGTCTTCTCATATGGCAAATGAAAAATTGAAAGCCGATAAGCCAGCCATTCTCCTCGTCGCCTTCGGCACGAGTGTGCCTGAAGGGCGGGTAGCCCTGGATAATATTGAGGCCAAGGTCAAAGCGGCCTTCCCCGGCGTGGAGGTGCGCTGGTCCTATACCTCCTCCATGATCCGCAAAAAAATCGCTAGGGAACAAAAGATTGTCATCGACAGCCCGCTGACGGCGCTGGCGAAACTGAGAGATGACGGCTACAACCAGGTGGTCGTTCACTCCCTACATATCTTCCCCGGCCGGGAGTACTGTGATCTTGAGGATATCGTCAGAAGCCTTCAAGTGATGAAGACCAGTGACGGCCCTGTCTTTGACAGACTGGTCCTCACCGACTCGCTCCTTCATGGATTTAGCGACTACCAGCAAGCCTGCGAAGCCATCGCCAGCCTCATCCCGGAAAACAGCGATGAGGAAGCGCTGCTGCTCATGGGCCATGGGACCGACCACCGGGCCTTGAGCGCCTTTGGCTGCTTCAATGATCTCCTGCGCCACCAGTACCGGGGCAAGAACGTGATGCTCGCCACCGTCGAGGGCTATCCCGAACTGCAACATGCCCTGCGTGACCTGGTCGCCAGCGGCGTGAAGAAGGTCAAACTCGCGCCGTTTCTGGTCGTGGCCGGCGGCCATGCCCAAAAGGACATGGCCGGAGATGAGCCGCATTCATGGAAAAGCCAGTTGGAAGCCAAGGGGTATGAGGTCAGCGTCCACATGCAAGGGTTGGGTGAGAACGATGCCATCGTCAACATGATGGTGGACCATCTCAAAAAGGCACGGAATCAAGGATAATTCGGTAAACCTTCATCAACGGTGAACACGCCCAAAGCGCAACGATTGCGTTTTGGGCGTGTTTTTTGCTTCGGTGATGGGGGGGCAGCCCGACCCATATGCGTCACTCAGTAAATGTTGGTTCTTTTGATAGAAATAAAAATAGGATATAATTATATATATCTTTAAGGTTTTAAATACATAGTTTTAAGGGGATATCCATTATGATGTCTTTTCGAAATGAAAAGCTGGAGAAAGCGTCTTGGCCCAATTCCATCATATCGTTGCTGACTCGGATTGCCGAGTATAAAGGGAAGCAGGCGCTGTTTGAGCGGCAAATCCCGGAGATTTTAAAGGCGATGAAAGAAACGGCAGTGATCCAGAGCACGGAAGCATCTAACCGGATTGAAGGCATCCATGTATCGACTCGCCGGATTACCGCGCTGGTCCAGGAGAAGTCGGAACCGAAAAACCGGTCAGAAGCAGAGGTGGCCGGTTATCGTGACGTGCTGAAACTGATCCATGAATCGGCCCAATATATCCCGGTGAATGAAAACGTGATTCTCCAGTTCCACAGGGATCTCTTGAACTACGCCACTGGCGCGGGTGGTTCATGGAAAGCTTCAGAAAATTATATCCGAGAGACGCTTCCGTCAGGAGAAACACGAGTTCGGTTCCAAACTGTCCCGGCAGTGATGACCCCGGATGCGATGAAGGAATTGACGGAGCGGTATGAACACGTAAAAAATCAGGGTACAGTCAATGAATTGCTGATCATGGCCGCCTACATCCTCGATTTTTTGTGCATCCATCCCTTTCCCGACGGGAGCGGGAGAATGGCCCGCCTGCTGACCCTGCTGCTCTTGTACCGGAGCGGTTATGAGGTCGGCCGCTACATCAGTCTGGAAAAGGTGATCGAGGAAGATAAAGAGCATTATTACGACGCATTGCATCGCTCGTCCCTTGGCTGGCACGAGGGAAAACATGTGCTGTTGCCATGGACGGAATTTTTCCTGACCATGCTGCTGAAAGCGTACCAGCGTTTCGAAGACCGGGTTGGCGTCGTTTCGGAAGCCAACCGCAAACGGGGCTGGAAGGAAGAAAAGGTCCAGGAAGTCGTCTTGTCCATGCTGGCTGACTTCAGTTTTTCCGATATTCAGGAACGCTGTCCGGGAATTAGCCGGCCGACGATACAGAAGGTGCTCAACCGATTGGCCCGGCAGGATATGATCGTCTGCATCGAGTATGGGAGGAATGCGCGGTGGAGGAAGATCATCCTGTAAACCTTTTTGCATTCATGTGGCAGGCATGTGCCTGGCCCTACTGAATGAATAGACGTTTATGATTCTACATTTCTTCGATCTTACTCGCGAATAGTAGAGATTGATGCTTCAACGGGAACCGTTCTTGGAATAGAAAAGGCTCCCTCTAGCGACTTTTAGCGAATAAGCCATTTTAAAGATCGACAGTGCTCACTCCGTCGAGCCGGAGCAGTCTGCTCGTGTCCTGCGTCGTAGCCCCAATAAGGCTGTAGGGGCTTCTGTCACCGGAAACAGAGATGGGGGAGCGGGGGGTATGATGATCGTCCGTAAATCTAACTGCCTACGCCTAAAGTGCTGATACATTCTCCTGTCATGGCGTCGATATATAAAAATCTCCTGTTGATTTTTCTCCTTCCGGCGAAAGCGGGTCCTTCTGGCGTTGTGGGTTCATTTATTTCATTGGCTTCATTCAGCCCTTGAAGGGTGACAAGCCAAACGGGTGTCTTATACAGGTAATCGGTTTCAGTGAGTTTTGGATTCTTCGCGGCGGCTATTTTTGAAATATTATTGGGAAACACACCGGTGTCGGTAACGAGGGTGTACTGGATATGGATGGACTTGGCGCTGGCAAAGGCATTTCCGGAATACGCTTTTGCTGCCTCTATCGCTTTTTCTCTGCTGATTTTCGGAGCATCGTCAGGCTCATCCAGTGTGATACCGAGATTGCCGATGCTCCTGAAATCATTCGTATCATATAAAGGTGATTCAGCAATTTTCGCTTCGATGTGTTTCTGGTCGAGATAAAACCATAACCCGAAAATGGATACTGTTACAACGAACATGAAAGCAAATATTAATCGTGGATTTCGATAAAGCCCGAACATAAAAGCGCCTCCAATCAGCCGGACAGCAGGGATAAATCGGGATTTTGTGGAACCAAAGGGGTTGTGAACTCAAAAAACACAACAGTTTCTAGATAGTATAGCACTTGCGTGGCTGTTTTCGTGGGATTACATGGGAGATGCGTTTTTCCAGAAACATGAGCGTAGCCGTTTTGGGAAGGTATCGATAAAAAGAGAAAAGACCAACGCTTTTACGACGTTGGTCTATCGTCAGTTACCGATCCGAGAGGCAGCAGGGAATGACAGTGGGAGCGATGTCATGATTCCGTAATGGGAGCCTAGCCCAGGGAAGGGCGACTCTCCGGACGATCCGCAGGTCGAGCGGTTGGAAAGGCCTGTTTGCTTGAGGAGCGCCGCAACATATAATCGCTGGGAGTCCCCCAGTTCTCAAACCGATGATAGTTGGGGTTTTTCGAGTCAAAATAAATCAGGATGGGTGCATGATCCAATTCGGGGTGCGCCATAAAAAATTGAGAGTCTCCGTATCGAATCGCCGCTAACGCCAGCGGCAATTCACGCCGGAAGATGCGATTGCGTCGATCTGATACGGGCGCAAACTGACCATTCACGTAAACATAGACATACAAAACGATAGCGCTGTCATACCATCGCCATTCAGCCAGGACTTCATCGCGCAGGTTGTTGATTTTCTCATAGGCGTAGGCGCGACCGATCGTGAGAAAAAGCTCTCCTGTGATATCGGAGTGTGTTAACGTATATTTTCGTCCGATGACAGGTTCCGCCGGGGTCACGCGATCTCTGTAATCGACAACCAGCTTTTCAGGATTTAGCTGTTTCATATACTCCACCTCGGAGCAGTATATGAGAGCCTTTTAGCGTTCGCGATTTCTCTCCTGCAAGACTTCCTTCAACACATTGGTCCCGTTGATCGCCGCAGGAAACCCCGCATAGACCGTCATCAACAACATGATCTCGATGATCTGCGCCGCTTCCAGGCCCACATTCAACCCCGCGTGGATATGAAACTTGAGTTGAGGCTGCGCATTGCCCAGTGCCGTCAACGCCGCGATCGTGGCGACTTGGCGGTATTTTTTATCGAGGTTGTCCCTGGCGTACACATCGGCATAGTTGCTCAGGATGAGCTTGACCAGGTGCGGGGAAAAGTCGGCATAGGCCTGTTCCAGCCGCGCCACCTGCTGATCGTCCAACAGCGAAAGCGCCTGGGCGCCCCGCGCATAGCGGTCTGCGTCCGAGCCCGCCGAATGGTCCGGGGTCGCGGCGTTACCGGGGCCTGCCGCATTCGTCGGGGCATCACCGACCGGATCGGCGATCCCTCGCGCGCTGCGTTCCTGGAGGACATCCCGCAAGGCGTTCATGGCATTGATGCAGGTGGGAAATCCGGAATAGGCCGACATCTGCAGGATGATCTCTTTCACTTCGTTGATGGTGCAGCCGACGTTCAAGGCGCCGTTAAGATGGACCTTCAATTGGGGCTGCGCGTTGCCCATCGCCGTCAACGCCGCGACGACTGCGATTTCCTTCGATTTCAGATCCAAGCCGTCTCGGCAATAGATGTCGCCGAAGGCGTACTCCACGATGTAGCGCACCAGATCGGGCGAGATCTCATTGAGGCTGTTCTTCACCGTTTCTCCGGCGTGTCCATCCACTTCGAGCAGTTTTTTATAACCTCGTTCCCAGCGGCTTTCCGCGTTCATTCAGCGTTTCCTCCATTTCGTTGTAGATCTCGATTTTGCCGGCCACGTACTCCCGGACTTCCAGCAGTTTGGCGATCTTGTCGTCCATCTATAGGATTGTAGTAAGAATTTTTCTCCTTCATCACGCTGAGGTAAACCTATGTGATCCTCGGTCGAGAATGAAATGAATTCCCCATTACTTCTCCTGCACGACGAATAAGAGATTGGTCACCGTGTGGCAAAAGAATATAGAAAAAATTGCAAAGCATTCTTTTGTCACGTTGACACCATAAGGGGCTAGTAAAATTATACCGAATGGACGGTTTTATAAGGATTTTATTACCCGTATGGATGAAAGAGATCTTCAGTCCTTTAACAGGCCGGGGTAACCTACGAAGCAACATAGCTATAAGCTACGTCTTGGCGTAAACGGATAAAGTCAAACGGATGGTGCTCAGTGTCAGAAAACTGCTGGTGAAATGCATTTGTTTTACGCTGGTGAAAGGATTGAAACCTTTTTGCGGTAAAGCAAATAAATAGTTAATCATGAATCCTAACCATTATAGGCTTTTATATTATTCATTTTCCAACCGAAACAGGACAACGCTTGGTTTGTGATAAGTTAAAATTATTTTGTTTTATAA
>NZ_WXEY01000023.1 GCF_009877425.1 Heliomicrobium undosum
CGATACGGCGAAGGAAGAGGCGGAACTGCAGCGTCAGATGATGGAGAGTTTCCTGAACGCCGCGAAGCAGGCCCAACAGGCAGCCGACGCGGCGAAAGCCCAGGAGATGAAGAAAAAGGCCCAGCAGGCGAAGCGGCAGGCCCAAAAGGCCAGCCAGCAAGCCGAGAAGAGTCAGCAGCAGGCTGAAAAACTGGGCGCGAAGCTGGAAGCCCTGGGCAAGGAGGCGGCGCAATCGGCCTCCGTGATCCGGGCCATGAAGACCGCCTTCGGAGAAGAGGCGGCGGAACAGGCGGAAACGGCGCAGGCGTTGATCCAGTACGGCCTGGGGCCGGGGGAACAAAAGACCATGCCGCCGGAAAAACGGATGGAGCTAGCAGAAATCCTCCGGGGTTCTAAAAAGCTCCGCAAGGTGTCGGAACTGGCAGGGCGCATGAAGGCCATGGCGGCCAAGAAGCGCCGGAACCGGACCCATCAGCCACCTACGGAGGTGGTCGATGTGGAAATGGGCGCCGACCTGTCCCGTATCCTGCCCTCGGAACTGGCGCAGCTTCGCTGTCCCGTTACCCGGATGGATTTTCTCCGGCGGTTCTCGGAAGGGCAGTTGATGCAGCGCAAGCTGGAGGGCAAGGAGACGGAAAGGAAGGGGCCCATCATCGCCTGCGTCGATTCTTCCGGTTCGATGGCCGAAAACATGGGCGGCCACAGCCGGGAGGAATGGTCCAAGGCGCTCTGCCTGGCGCTCTTCGATACCGCCCGGAAGCAGCGGCGCGCCTTCGCCGCCATCCTGTTTGGGTCAGCCTCGCAGATCGTTTCATTCGAGTTTCCCAAACCGAAGCGGGCGAAACCCCAGGATGTGCTGGACATGGTGACCCGCTTTCTGAGCGGCGGCACGAATTTTGAACGGCCCTTGCAGGAAGCGCTCAACCTGCTGCAGCGTTCCGCCTTCAAGAAGGGGGATGTCGTCTTCATTACGGACGGTCAGTGCAGCGTATCGTCTGACTTTCTGGAACGGTTTCAGAAGGTGAAATTGGAGAAGGAGTTTCACGTCATCGGCGTGCTGATCGGAAGCGATGCCTCCGGTGGAACCTTGAGCCTCTTTTCCGACCAGGTGGCGACCGTGGTCCAAGGGTCTGATGACGAGGCCGTGGATATCGTCCTGGAACTGTGAGGTTTCTCGACAAGAGCGAGGACGAGTCCAGTGAAATAGAATGAGCCGGGGCGGGATGGGATTCCTGCCCCGGTTGCTTGGAGGCGAAAGCGATGAACCGGGCGGTAGATTTGATTGCCGAACTGTGCAACCTGGTGATCTTTTCGATGGAACACGATATTTCGCCCTATGGCCAACGCTGTGTCCTGGTTCCTATCCGGGCCATGGAGATGCGCCGGGAAAAGTCTGCCGATGTGAGTGCCGAATGGGCGATTCATGCCGGCGGGAAAGAGCGGGAGCGGGCGACGTTCACCGTGCGGGACGTTCCTTTGAAAGTCGCTTCGGGTAGGTCGCTCCTCGAACTCTTCCGGGCGCTGTTTCAGGTAGCCCTGAGCGGGGCGAAGGCGACAATAATGGACCATCAGGCCTTCTTTGATGCCGCTGGGCCGGAATGGTCTGACCGGTATTGCAAACCGCGCTGACTTAATGCGCGGTGACATGCCAGCGGTTGTCACCAGGTAAAATCCTTTATATGGTTCCCCGCGCAGGGGAGAGACGAAATTCTCTCCCGCTGCAACGCGGGGGAGATATAAAGGAAGGTGAAAAGTTTCTGGTCGTGCGACCAGAGGCGTATGACGATGAAAATTACCAGTATTCCGCCGAATGTGCTCAAAACGCTCATTCCAGATATTTTGAGACAGGGACCGGGAGAGGTTACAATCTCTTGGGTTGAAGATGGACAGGGTAACCGGCTGACCCGCCCGCGGGTAGAACCGGCGGGTGTGGCAGAAATGGGCCGAATCCTTACCTTCACTGGACGAAACAACGAAAGGGGGATGGGGGGTAATGATTAAGCCAAACCAGATTCCTCTTTGGTTGTCGCGAATGCTCTTCTCCGCAGAACGGAGCCTACTGATCGGGGTGGATATCTGCAATACGATCGCCAAGATCAATAAGCAACTGGCACTTCATTTTTTCGGAACGGAGACGATTCCAGAAAAGTATCGGGTCATGCGCCGTTGGGACTTGCCAGGACTAGGACCGGACTTTTTCTCATCTCCTGACGGCCTTAGGATCTTCGCGCGGGCAGAAGCCTATCCGAGTGCGGCGGAGGTGCTTGTGGATCTGAAGAATGCCGGACATAGGCTTTTCTATATCACGGCTCGGCCTCGGGAGAGTCACTTGGTGACAGCCCGGTGGTTACATACCCATGGGTTTCCTGAAGCAGAGATCCTGTTTACGGAAGAAAAGGGGACCCTTTGTGCGGCCAAGGGAGTGGATCTCCTGGTGGAAGATGATCCGGTGTATGTGCGCCAGGCAGAAGATCGAGGAATTCCTGTGTTGGTGAAGGCGCATGAATATAATGATGGAGTACCGATGTTACGTTTTTGCGAATGGGAAAATGTAAAAAGGTTATACCGAACAGAGTCTCAGAAAGAAGCCTCAACATAATCAGGAGGAGGACGCTTTTTGCGTCCTCCTCTAAAATTTTTTCCCGTTTATTCACAACAGGAGTAGGCTACAAAAGTAGCCCACTCTAATTTTTGTTGATTTCGCAGATTAGTCTTTGCTTCCTAAGCCGTTGGCCAATCGACTCTTCGGGTAGCAAATCATAGCATCCGAGGTAAGCGAGCGAAACATCAAGTACAGCAGACAGTTTTTTCAGTACCCGAAGTGTTGGCCGACCATGATTGTTTTCAATGTTGCTAATTGTGGCCTCCGTTACATCCGATACCACAGCTAGCTCACGAATCGTCAATCCCTTAGCTGAACGAGCATGAAACAGACGCGCGCCTGGCGTATTAGGATCCTTCGGTTGTGTTCCTCGTAGATGGTTGGCCTTTACGAACGTTTCCTTATTGATAGAGATTTCTCCCAAGGTGTTCTCTACACGCTTGTGCGTGTGTTTAAACGGGCGGGTTCATCGGAATGACAGGTCTGCGCGGCAATCGCACCCCTTGCGGGTGAGCGGATACTAGAAGTGTCCGTTTTCCGCATGCGGTCGGCCCGTTATCCCCGTTCAGAAACGTTCATCGAAGCTAATCAATCCCGCTTCCAAAACTTGACGCCCCCAAAAGATGATGTTAGATTAGGCTTATTGAAGTCATGAAGGCTTTACGCGTAGTTTCAATATCTCAAAAAACCGACCCATGAAGGGTTGTCCCCATGAAGGGGGGTCGTACACCCGTAATGGGTTATTTTTTTGAGAGGGGTAAAGCAACATGCATATGGCCGACGCGCTCATCTCTCCTGTTGTGGGAGGGACCCTGTGGGCTGCTGCCGCTGGAGCGGCGGCCTACTCGATAAAAAAAGTCCAGCACAATGTCGATGAAAAGATCATCCCCATGATGGGGGTGATGGGCGCCTTCGTCTTTGCTGCCCAGATGATCAACTTTTCGATCCCCGGCACCGGGTCGAGCGGCCATCTCGGCGGCGGGATGCTGCTTTCGATTCTGTTGGGACCCTACGCCGGTTTCTTGACGATGGCCTCTATTTTATTGATCCAGGCGCTGTTTTTTGCCGACGGCGGGTTGCTTGCCTATGGTTGCAACCTTTTCAATCTCGGCGTCTACACCTGTTTTGTGGCCTATCCGTTGATCTATAAAAGCATCATAAAAAAAGGCCTGACGGCGAACCGTATCCTCGTGGCGTCGCTTGTCTCGGCCATCATTGGTCTCCAACTGGGCGCTTTCAGCGTGGTCATGGAGACGCTCTTATCGGGCAAGACAGAACTGCCTTTTAACGCCTTCTTGTTGTTGATGCAGCCGATCCACCTGGCCATCGGCGTGGTGGAAGGGCTGGTGACGGCCGCTGTTGTCACTTTCGTCTGGAAAAGCCGTCCGGAGATCCTGGAACAGGTCGTCGCCGGTCGCGCTTTTGGCGATATTTCCTTCCGCAAGGTCTTACAGGGGTTGGCGATTTCCGCCGTGATGGTGGGCGGCCTGCTGTCCTGGTTTGCCTCGACGAACCCAGACGGGCTGGAATGGTCAATGGAAAAGGCGGCCGGCACGGAGGAACTGGAAGCTTCCGGCGGTCTGTATGATGTCTTCGCCGGTCTTCAGAAGAAGACTGCCATACTGCCTGATTACGACTTCAAATCCGAAGAAAGTTCTCTGTCTGTTACTGCGGCTGGCGAAGCAGGAACAGCCACAGCCACAGCCACAGACGAAGCGCAAACAGCCGAAACATCATCATCCGGCACACCGGCCCCGCAAGCGGCAGAATCCGCCTGGCCGAATGTCAGCGCAGGCACAAGCGTGTCCGGCATCGTCGGCGGATTGCTGACACTGGCCCTAGCCGCTTTAATCGGATTCCTGATCCGCCTGACCAAGCGACAGCAACAAAAGGTGAACCTGTAAACGGGGACTGCAACGATGTTGAATATCGCCGATTCGCTTCTCAGCATGAGACAACTGGACGATCTGGCGCGGCAGCGGACAGCCATCCACCGGCTGCACCCGGTCACGAAGTTGCTAACCACAGTTATGTACTTAGCTGTGGTTACTTCTTTTGACAGCCGGGAAATCGGGGGATTGCTGCCGCTGGTAATCTTTCCGGTCATGCTCCTGACCCTCGCCGAACTGCCGCCCGCTGCCATCGTTAAGCGTGTCCTTTTGGTGGAGGCCTTTGTGTTGACCATCGGCATATTGAGCCCTTTGCTCAACCGGGAGGTCGTCATGGTCGGCGGAATCGCCTTTTCGGCGGGCTGGCTCATCTTTTTCTCGCTCCTTCTCAAGTCCGCCCTGACGGTGACGGCGACGCTCATCCTGATCGCGACGACAGGGATGGACCGGCTCGCCGTCGCCCTGCGCATCCTGAAAGTGCCGAAAATCTTCGTGCTGCAGTTGATGCTGACCTACCGGTATATCTCGGTGCTGATGGAGGAGGCGCAGCGCACGGTCATGGCCTACGCGCTGCGCGCGCCGGAACAAAAAGGCGTCCACTGGACCGCCTGGGGGTCTCTGGCGGGGCAACTGTTGCTCAGAACCATCGACAGAGCCCAGCGCGTCTATGAAGCCATGTGTCTGCGCGGTTTTGACGGCGATTATCACGCCGGGGGCTCGGGCGTGCCGGTGGGCGCAAGGGATATCCTTTTTATCGCCGGATGGTGTGTCTTTTTCCTGACGGCCCGCTCGGTGAACCTGTCGGCGTGGCTGGGCGCTTTCATTACGGAGGTGATGCAATGAACGGCGGAAAACTGGAAGTCAAAGACCTGCATTACACCTATCCCGACGGCCACCAGGCCATCAAGGGGCTGTCGTTTCACATCCATCCGGGAGAGTCGGTGGCCGTCATCGGGGGAAACGGCGCCGGCAAAACGACGCTGCTGTTGCTGCTGATGGGCCTCCTTTGGCCCACGCGCGGCGAGATTGTCGTGGAAGACATGGCGGTGACAAAAAAGACCCTGCCCCTGATCCGGCAACGGATGGGCATGGTCTTTCAGGATCCCGATGATCAGTTGTTCATGACGACCGTCTATGATGATGTGGCCTTCGGCCCGCGCAACAGCAAGCTCGATGAAACAGAGGTGGAAAAGCGGGTCGAGGCGGCCCTGGCGGCTGTCGGGATCGCCCATCTCAAGGATCGAGCGCCCTTTAAGCTCTCCGGCGGCGAAAAGCGCGCTGCCGCCATCGCCTCCGTATTGTCCATGGGTCCCCGTATCCTCGTCATGGACGAGCCCACCGCCGCACTGGATCCGAAATCGAGAAGGCGGTTCATGGACCTGCTGGGTAGCTTTCCCCATACCAAAATCATCACCAGTCATGATCTGGACATGGTGTACGAACGCTGTGACCGGACGATCGTCGTCCAAAACGGCCAAATCATCGCCGACGGACCGACGAAAACGCTCCTGCTCGATGCAAAACTGATGGAAGAGAGCGGGCTGGAACTGCCGCTGGCCGCGCAGGGTTGCCCGGTGTGCGGCAGGCGCGCTTAAGACGCTTACATCTGCCTGCCCAGACCGAACGACTAAACCGGAAATTTCGCTTTCGAGCTACAAACCCCGGTTCAGCCGTTTCCTCCAGTACCGCCAGTCGAGGCGGATATTCCAGCGGTTCTGTTTCCAGTGCCGCACCACCGCCGTCACAATCGCCACACCGGCCCCAACGGCGGCGATGCCGCCGACGCCGACCATCAGCGGCTCCAGGACGTAGAGGTAGTTTCCCGTGAACAGAAACTGGGTGGCCCGGAAAAACCAGATCCCCGGGATCAGCGGCACAAAGCCGCCGACGATGAAGACGGTGACCGGGACGAGGTGGATGCGGGCGAGGACCTCGCTGGCGACGGCCACGGCGATAGCGCCCCAGAACATGCCGAGGATCAGCGTGTACTCGTTGGCGACTGTCAAATAGAGTATCGTGGCGCTGAGCATCCCCGTCAGTCCGGCCGAAACCACCGTCCGCAGGGGCGCCTGGTTGTAGACGCTGAAGAGGGCGGAGACAAAAAAGCTGACGGCGATGATCGGCGGTTGCGGCTCGACCGGCTCGGACAGGTACTGGGTGCCCACCATGGCCAGCGTGATGCCGGCCCCGCCGAAGAGGGCCGCCGTCAGGCCGCTTGATTCCAAGCCCCGGATGGCGCCGGAAATCAAGTCGCCGGCGATGATGTCCCGGACCGAGTTGACCATATAGGCCCCAGGGATGGCCGCCAGCAGCACCCCGACAACGACAGGACCGATGTCAAAGTTGACGGCCGTGCGCGCCGCCAGGACAAGTCCCGTTCCGACGGCGCCGAGGAGCAGTTCCCGCAGATAGTTGATCGCCACGACCTTGGTCCCGTCGATCAGCAAAAAGGCGACAAAGGCCATCAGCAGGGCGAGGCCGCACTCGGTCCAGCCGCCGCCGAAGATGGCGGCGCTGCCGGCAGCTGTCACCGCGCTGATGCACAACTTCACCAACGGGGAGTAGAGGGGCGGGGCGTTTTCGATTATTTCCAACTCCGAAAAGGCCTGCTCCAGCGAAATGTCCCTGCGGGCCACCTGGCGGGAAAGATGATTGACGGCCGCGATCCTGTCGAGATTGACCTGCCGCTTCGATACGCGCCGGAAGAAGGTGCGCGGGTTCCCTTCGCTGTCGATGTAGCTGACGAAGACGCCTGCCGGGGTGACATAACTCTCCAGTTCGTCGACACCGAGGGCGGTCCCCATCTTTTGGACCGTGTCTTGCACCCGGTAGACCTCGGCGCTCGATTCGAGGAGCACGCGGCCGGCGTTGACGATGAACTCGATAGCGCCGTTGACAGGGCTGTTGGTGGCGCGGTTCATGATAGTATGTAGGGAACTGCTCATGGGTGTCACCTCCGGCGCATCATGCTTGTTATGTTAAATTCATTATAAGTCCACATGGTAGAGAGCAACAACAGCAATCCAAGAAAGGCCCCATCTGCCATGCAAGTTGTTTCTCTAAAAAAGATTTTCTATAATGGCATGATTATAAAGTGGGTACTGTCCACCTACTATTTTCCATGCTATCATGGGAAATGAGTGGAGACCTTACATTTAATAAGGGGAGTATCTATGGACATTCCGGCTAGGATTCGCGAATTAAGTAAAAGTCATGGTATTAGCTACAGTGAAATAGCTCGACGAATCGGCGTTAATTCAAGCTATGTATCTGCTATGGCAAATGGAGAAAAACCCGTTTCTACAAAGCGAGTTTCCGATATATGTAAGGTGTTGAATATTACGGTAGAACAGTTTTATTGCATTAACCCATTAGTCAAAAGTGACTTGTTGGAAGTGCTTGAAAATCCTGACTTAGAGTACGGTGGGGAAAAGGTCGGTGATGGGCTTCGCGTATTATTACAGAGCACATGCGCTGCTCTGATCGATGCGTACAGAAATACGCATCGATCCGGATCTCCTTTATGAAAAAGCAGTCCCCTGGACCCCCGATTTAAAAAACGCTACATGAAAAAATGCCTTTCAACGAGCCGCCGGCGACAGTTGAAAGGCATTTTTTTGTGCAAGGAAATCGGAATCCTTTTGCCGAACAAATACAGGATAAGCAAGTCGAAATTGACACAGAAGCCCTGACACGGTAACCCGAAACGCCACCTAACAGAATGGCCGAATCCGGTTGCTGATGTATCCATCGGGAATCTTTTGCGCCCATTCCACGGTGTCGCGCCATACATCCGTTCTCACTGCTGGCTAGGTTTTTTAGAAACCTGCCGATCCGAAACAGAAAAGGAGTTGTCCCTGTGACGCACGCATCCGTTGCCGCCCCAACCGACCGCCTCATGCTCAAAGACCTCAAACACGGCCAGGCTTTTCACGACCTCCTGGTTGTTCGCCGTTTTTCCTTGATGCCCTACCGCGACGCCGCTAAGGGGCATTATCTGACGGCCACCTTGGAAGATCGATCAGGCAAGGTGGAGGCGAGAGCCTGGGACAAAGGGGAGCAGTTCGCCCAGATCCTGAAGGAGGAGACGGTCTTTCGCATCCGCGGCCAGGCCACCGAATATCAGGGGGCCATCCAGTTGCATATCCACGGCGTCGAACCGGTCGACGCCCGGGAGATCGACTGGGGCCAGTTCCTGCCTGTGACGCCGTTGGACCGCAACCAGCTCGAAGCGGACCTGGACAGCGCCATCGCCGCCATCGCCAACCGCCACCTGAAAACGCTGCTGGCGCGTCTCTTCGCCGAAGGGGACATCCGCCGCGCCTATCTGAGCGCCCCGGCGGCGATGACCCACCACCAGGCCTATATCGGCGGCCTCCTGGAGCACTCGCTCGGCGTCCGTGCGACAGCGCTCGGCCTCGCGGCCAGCGTGCCGGAAGCCGACCGGGACCTCCTGGCCGCCGGCGCCATCCTCCACGATATCGGAAAAATCGAGGAGCTTCAGTATCAGAGCGTCATCGGCTACACCGTCGCCGGCAACCTGCTCGGCCACATCGTCATCGGCATCAACCTTCTTGATCGGCAGATCCGCGAATTGCCGGATTTTCCGGAGGAATTGCGCGTAAGACTCCTGCACCTTATCGCCAGCCACCACGGCGAGTATGAGTGGCAGTCGCCCAAACGGCCCCAGACGGCAGAAGCCTTGATCCTCCATTACGCCGACCGCTTTGACGCCGACATGTTCAAGGTGCGCCAGGCTTTGGCCGAGGCGAAGGACGGCTGGTCTCCCTATCTGAAGGGCATGGACCGCCGATTCTACGCCGGCGTCGCTGAGACGAGCGCTGCCAAAAACAGCCCCATTGATAGGAGCCACGCCGAGACAAGCGGCCGGTCTTCCAGCGAGACGCTACACCACAGGGGAGGAGGAGGGGAGCGCTCATGAGCCTGCGCTTCATCCTGGGCCGGGCCGGGACAGGGAAGAGCGGCGCTTGTCTTGACGAGATCGCGCGAGAACTAGAACGGTCTCCCCAGGGTCCGGCGTTGCTGTTCCTCGTTCCCGAGCAGGCCACCTTCCAGACGGAACGGGCGCTGGCTACCATGCCCGGTCTGGAGGGCGCGATCCGGGCGCAGGTCTTTAGCTTTCGCCGCCTCGCCTACCGGGTGCTTCAGGAGGTGGGCGGCAGCGCGCGCATTCCCATCGGCGAGTTGGGAAAGCGCATGATCCTGCGCAACCTCCTGGAAAAGCACAAGGACGAACTGCGCCTCTTTCATCGTTCCGCCGGTCAGCCCGGTTTCGCCGACGCCCTCGCCGGCGCCTTGTCCGAGTTGAAACTGTACAACATCGACGCCGGCAGCCTGGACCGCTGCCAGGCCGAGGTGATCGAGCGCCAGGGCGCCGGATTGCTCGCTGACAAGATCCACGACCTGGCGCTGTTGTATGGCGCATTGAACGCTTTTCTGGAAGGCAAGTACACCGATCCCGACGATTATTTGCACCTGTTGGCCCAGCGCATCCCCGGCTCGGTCATGCTCCGCGACGCCGAAGTCTGGGTCGACGGCTTTGCCGGTTTTACCCCCCAGGAGTTGTCCGTCCTGGCGGCGCTCATGTCCGCCTGCCGCCGCGTCAACGTGGCGCTCTGTCTCGATCCAGCCGAACTGGACGAGCCCTGCGACCTCGACGATCCCTTTTTTCGCACCCGCGAGACCCAGGCGAAACTGCTGCAACTGGCCTTTGACCAGGGGATTGTCATCGAAAAAGCGATTTATCTCGGCCCTGCTCCCGGACAAACAGCGCCGCGCTTTCAGCAGAACCCCGAACTGCAACACCTGGAGTCCTTTTATTTCCGCCGTCCTGCGCCACCCTGGCCGGGCGGGACGCAAGGCCTCTTCGTCTGCGCCGCCGCCAACCGCCGCAGCGAAGTGGAGGGGGCGGCCCGGGAGATCATCCGCCTCTGCCGTGACCGGGGCTACCGCTGGCGCGATACGGCGGTCCTGTTGCGCGACCTCGAATCCTACCACGATCTGATCGAGAGCATCTTCGGTGATTTCGGCATCCCTCTGTTTATGGACAGCAAGCGCCTGGCGCCCCACCACCCGCTGGTGGAACTGATCCGGTCGGCCCTGGAGGCCGTCCTGCGCGACTGGGCCTATGAGCCTGTTTTTCGCTACTTAAAAACCGACCTGGTCCCCATCTCCCGGGGTGAGACGGACCGGCTGGAAAACTACGTGCTGGCCCACGGCATCCGGGGCCGGCGCTGGCGCGACGCTGAGCCCTGGCTCTTTCGCCGCCGCTTGACCCTGGGCGAGGACGCCTTGAGCGAATTCAGCGATCAGGAACTGGCCGAACTGGCCGAGATCAACGACGCCCGGGACCGGGCGCGTGGCGCCTTGGCCTCCTTTCACAAAGAAGTCGTCCGCGCAAAAGCGGTGCGCCCGATCACGGCGGCCCTCTATCAACTGCTCATCGACCTGAAGGCGCCCGAGCAGATCTCCCGCTGGATCGCCGAGGCGGAAGTAGCGGGACGGATCGAGGAGGCTCGCGCCCACCGGCAGGTCTGGTCAGCCGTCATCGACCTGTTCGACCAGATCGTCGAGTCCCTCGGCGAGACGCCCCTGGACCTGGCCACCTACGCCGTCGTCATGGAAGCGGGCCTGGACAGCCTGAAGCTCAGCCTTATCCCGCCGGAACTGGATCAGGTCTTCGTCGGCAGCCTTGATCGCTCCCGGTGCCCCGACATCCGGGCCGCCTTCGTCCTTGGCGTCTCCGAGGGGGTGCTCCCGGCGCGGCCCAAGGATGACGGCATCTTCGACGATAAGGAGCGCGAGCGCATCCACGCGTTGACAGGCCTCGAACTGGCGCCAGGCAGCCGCCGCCGGCTTTTTGATGAGGAGTACCACGTCTATGTGGCCCTCACCCGCGCCGGTGAACGCTGTTACCTCAGCTACCCTTTGGCTGATGCGGAAGGGCGGGCGCAAATGCCCTCTTCGGTGATCGCCCGGGTGCGGGAACTGTTCCCACAGGTGACGGATCGGACCTGGCTGCTGGAGCCGGGCGCCTTGCCGGTTGGCGCGGTCGCTTCAGGCAGCGTTTTTGCAGAGACCGCAACGGCAGAAACCGCTGCTATGGTCCAAACCGCTGCCATGGCAGCACAAACCACAGAAGACGCAGCCATACAAGCCACAGCCACGAGAGATGCGACCGTTGGACGCGAACTGGCCGAGGAATATATCGTCCATCCCGCGCGCAGTCTCTCTTACCTGATCCCCTCCATGCGGGAGGCTCTGGCCCATCGTCCGTCGCCGCTCGTCTGGTGGGCGGCTTACTCCTGGCTGGCCGAACAGCCGGCTTGGCGGGAGCGCCTGGCGCGGGTGCTCTCCGGTCTCTGGCATGAAAACCGCGAGCAGTACCTGCCGAAGCCCGTCAGCCGCCGCCTTTTCGGCGATCCCTTGAAGGCCAGCGTCTCCCGGATCGAGCGCTTTTTGGCCTGCCCCTTTTCCCATTTCATCTCCCACGGCCTCCGGCTGAAAGAACGGCGGATCTTCCGCCTCGAAGCGCCCGATCTGGGCGAGTTTTTCCATGCCGCCTTGAAGCAGTTCGGCGAGCGCGTGCGCCAGGACCGGCTCGACTGGGGCGATATGCCCCAGGAGGAACTGGTCCGCCTCACCGGCGAGGTCGTATCCGACCTGGCGCCGCAACTACAACACGAGATCCTGCTCAGCACCGCCCGCCACCGTTACCTGACCGGGCGGCTGCAGCAGACCTTGTCCAGGGCCGTCACCGTCCTCGGCGAGCATGCCCGGCGCGGCCAATTCCGGCCCCTCGCTTTGGAGGTCGGCTTCGGGCCGCAGGAACTGCTGCCGCCGGTGCAGGTGCCCCTGACGGGCGGGCGATGGATGGACTTGGTGGGCCGCATCGACCGCATCGACGGCGTCTTCGCCGGCGACGCGCCCTGTCTGCGCGTCATCGACTACAAGTCCAACCGAGCCGATCTGAAATTGGCCGACATGGCTCACGGCCTGAAACTGCAACTGCTCGCCTACCTCGACGTGGCGCTGCGCCACGGCAACCGGCTTTTGCAGGGATGCGCCCTCAGCGAGGGCATGCCGTCATCGTTGCTCGCCCCATCTGAGTGCCGCCCTGGCGGGATGCTCTACTTCGGTGTCCGCGATCCGCTACTCCCGGCAGGCGGCCCCTTGACAAGGGATGAGGCCGATCAGGCCATCCTCAAGGAATTGAAGATGCGCGGCCATGTCCTGGCCGACCCGGCCGTGGTGGCCCTCATGGACGGTCATACCCAACAGGGCTACTCACCGCTCATCCCGGTGGGATTGAAAAAAGACGGCAGCTTCTACAGCGCTTCCTCCGTCTTGACGATGGAACAGTTCACCCTCCTGCGCCAATACCTGCAAAGCATCTTTGCCCGCGCCGGCGAGGCCATCCTGGACGGGCTGGTCTCCATCCGTCCTTACCGCCGCGACGACCGGCTCGCCTGCGGCTTTTGCCCCTATAAACCGGTCTGCCAGTTCGACCTGCTGCTGCAGGACAACGACTACCGCCTGCTCATCGACGACCCGCCGGAGAAGATCTGGGAAAAGATCGCCGCCGGCCCCAACGCCATTCTTGAGGGGGTGATCCGATGAACCGCGAACCCATGCCCCGCGATCCCAAATGGACCGACGAACAGTGGCAGGCCATCACCGCCCGCGGCAGCGACATCCTCGTGGCGGCGGCAGCCGGCGCCGGCAAGACGGCCGTCCTCGTCGAGCGGCTCATCGGCATCATCAAGGAAGGCGTCGATGTAGACCGCCTGCTCGTCGTCACCTTCACCAACGCGGCGGCAGCGGAAATGCGCGAACGCATCCGGGCAGCCCTGACGAAGGAGTTGGCCCGCCATCCCCAGCAGACCCGGCTGCGGCAGCAACTGGTCCTGATCAACCGGGCCGCCATCACGACACTGCACTCCTTTTGCCTTGATCTAGTCCGCAAGCACTACTACCGCCTCGACCTCGACCCGGCTTTTCGCGTCGCCGACGAGACGGAGATTGCCCTGCTCCGCCAGGATGTGCTCGACGAAGTCTTTGAGCGCTTTTATGAGCGCGCAGGGGAGGAAGAGGAGACTGAGGCTAAGGCCAAGGTTAAGGCTGACGCCTACTTCACCGCCCTGGTCGACGCCTACGGCGGGGACCGCGACGACAGCCCCTTGCAGGATATCGTCCTCCAACTCTATGAAAAAGCGCTCAGCCAGCCCTGGCCCGAACAGTGGCTCCAAGACATCCTCGGTAAATTTCAGGAGGCCGGTGACACCATTGCCGAGCCAACCTTGTCCGGTGGAACCCCGGCTTGGGAAGCCCTGCCCTGGTTCACGGCCTTGCGCGAGGAGATGTCGATCGACCTTGCCGAGGCCGAGGGTCTCCTCGTCCGGGCGCTGGCCCTTTGTCGGCAGCCCGGTGGACCGGCGGCCTATGGCGACGCCATCACAGCCGATCTGCAACTGACCCAGGACCTGCGGCTGGCAGCCGGGCGTTCCTGGTCGCAAATGTACACGCATTTTCAGGCGCTTTCTTTCACGCGGGCCAAGGCTGTTCGCGGCCCAGTCGATGAAACCCTCAAAAAAGAAGTGGGCCGACTGCGCGACCAGGCCAAAAAGAAGCTCATAGACCTGCAGAAAAAGTATTTCCTTCGGACGCCCCAGGAGCTGGTCGCCGATCTGAAACAGGCGCTGCCGGTGATGGCAACCCTTGTCGGCGTGGTCCTGGCCTTCGACAGCGCCTTCCAAGCTGCGAAACGGGAAAAAAGGCTCGTCGATTTCAACGACCTGGAGCATTTCTGCCTGCGCCTGCTGCTCGACGAGACGGCAAGGCCCGGCGTACCTGTCCCGTCGCCGCTGGCGCTGGAACTGAAGGAACACTTCGCCGAGGTGCTCACGGACGAGTACCAGGACACGAACACCGTCCAGGAGACGATCCTGGGCCTTCTGTCACGGAACAACCGTTTTATGGTCGGCGACGTTAAGCAGAGCATCTATCGCTTCCGTCTCGCCGAACCGGGGCTGTTTTTAGAAAAGTACCGCTGTTTTTCGCCCTACGACACGCCTGCGCCAGTTACTTCTGACCATGGGGTTTCCGACCATGGGGTTTCCGGTCAGGGCGCTTCCGGCCAAGGCGCCCGCATCGACCTGGCGAAGAACTTTCGCAGCCGCCGCAATGTCGTCTTGGCTGTCAATGACCTCTTTCGCCGGATCATGACACTTCGCGCCGGCGAGATGGCCTATGACCGGCAGGCTGAACTCGTCTACGGCGCCGCCTTTCCCGAACTGCCTGGCCGACCGGGAGATCCCGTCATCGAACTGCGCCTGTTGCAGCGGCAGCCTGACGCGGACAGCATTGAAGCACCGGCCCGAAATGCCGCTGAGGTTGCCGGCGAAAGCCTTTCCGACGATGCCGGCGAAGACGCCGCGGACCCGACCGGCGGGGAAGAGGAACTGTTGGTCCTCGAAACCGCTCAGTATGAAGCAAGGCTGGCGGCCCAGCGAATCGGGGAACTGATCGACGAGGCTATGCCCGTTTTTGACCGGGAACAGGGCGGTTACCGGCCTGTCTGTTACCGTGACATCGTCATCCTGCTGCGCGGGACGAAGGGGCGGGCGGACATCTTTTTAGAAGAGTTTCGCGCCGCCGGCATTCCCGCCTACGCCGATACCGGTTCCGGCTACTTTGAGGCCACCGAGATCTCCATCCTGCTTTCGCTCCTGCGGGTCATCGACAACCCCCGCCAGGATATCCCCCTGGCTTCCGTTCTGCGCTCGCCCATCTACCGTTTTTCCGGAGAAGAGTTGGCCCGCATCCGCTTGGCTGAGCCGCGAAAGACCTACTTCGATGCCATTGAGGCCTTTATCGGACAGGCGGAAGCCGCAACCGGCGACACGCCCGCACCCATCGACCCCGTCGCCCTCCGTCTCCGCGAATTCCTGCGCCAGGTTGACGCCTGGCGGACGCTGGCTCGCCGCGATTCCCTGGCCAAACTGATCGCAACCATCTACCGGGAGACTGGCTTTTACGACTACGCCGGCGCCATGCCTGGCGGGGGGCAGCGGCAGGCCAACCTGCGCGCCCTCTACGACCGGGCGCGCCAGTACGAGGCGACCACCTTCCGGGGGCTCTTCCGGTTCCTGCGCTTCATTGAGCGCCTCCAAGATCAGGGCGGCGACCTCGGGACCGCCCGAGCGCTTGGGGAGAAGGAAAACGTCGTCCGCATCATGAGCATCCACAAGAGCAAAGGACTCGAGTTTCCCGTCGTCTTTGTCGCCGGTCTGGGCAGCCAGTTCAACCTCCAGGACCTGCGCCGGGACTTGTTGATCCACAAAAACCTCGGCCTCGGCCCCGTCGTTGTGGACACACAACTGCGCTACCGCTATCCCACAGTAGCCAAACTGGCCATTCAGCGCCGCCTCCACCGGGAGACCCTCGCCGAGGAGATGCGCATCCTTTATGTAGCTCTAACCCGGGCCAAGGAAAAGCTCATCCTCCTGGGAACCGTCCGCGAGGTCGCCAAGTCGGCCCAGCAGTGGGTTCATGACGCTGAAGGGATCCCCTCTGCCACCCCCCTTCCCGACGAGGTGCTGTTGCGGGCGAAGTGCTACCTCGACTGGCTCGGCCCCGCCCTGGCCGGACATCGGGACGGACAGGAGATCCGACGCTGGGCCGAGGGCGCGCCGGCGTTAGGGGCGACTTTACCGGAGAACGAATCGACGATGACGAAAGACGAGAGGATGACTGAAAACGATCGGATATCCGGTGAAAACTCCCGGTGGCGACTCTCCTTCGTCGCGAAAAAAGGGTTGAGCGAACTTCGTAAAGAAATAGGCGCGGAGACCCCATTCAACCCGGCTTGGCTCGATAAACTGAGGCGGCTTGAACCGGTCACCGCAACGGACCTTGTTGATGCGTCGCTGTCCTGGACCTATCCTTACACCGGAGAATCGGGAATCGCGGCCAAAGTGGCCGTAAGCCGCATCAAGAAACAATTTGTCCGGTGGCTCTATGCGCAAGGGGAAGAACTTCCCGAAAGCGACACATCCTCCCCAGAAACCCAAACCAGCCCGCCCGACGCCCTCCTCGACCTTCGCCCCCGCTTTTTGCAACAGGAGCGGCGCCTGACGGCAACGGAGCGGGGTTCCGCCGTTCACCTCTTCCTGCAACACCTCGACCTTGCCGGAGATGTGTCGCTTGCCGGGATCACCCGGCAGGCCGACCGGCTCGTCGAGTTGGAATTGCTGTCCCTTGAACAGCGGCAGGCCCTCAACGAACAGGAGATCCTGCGTTTCGCAGAGAGCCCGCTCGGGCGTCGCCTGCGCCAGGCAAAACAGGTCATGCGGGAGGTCCCCTTTACGCTCGCCTTGCCGGCGGCGGAAATCCATCCGGAAAAAAGGGCAGAGGGGGAGTCTATCATCATCCAAGGGGTCATCGACTGCCTTTTTGAGGAGGATGACGGTTGGGTGCTGCTGGACTACAAGACGGACCGCCGTCCCATCGGCATGGACGTGGAACCCTGGCTGCAACAACTTCGCGATTCTTACCTCGGTCAGGTGAACCTCTATCACCGGGCCGTTGAATCGGTGCTGAAAGCGAAAGTAAAAGGTCGTTGTCTTTTCTTGCTTTCCCTCGGCCGGGAATTGGCGCTCTAAGGAACTGAAGCATTGGGAGAAGAAAAAAGCCTGATGGGAGGGTAAATAAATGATCGGCTATGTTTTATTTACAGACCTGAAGGGCTACTCCAAGTTATCAGAAAGCGAAATCGGGTTGTTCTTCCGCAAGATCATCCCGGAACTGTCCCAGAGAATAGACAGGTACCTGCAAAAAGCGATCGTAAAAAATACCTGGGGCGATGCATTGGTCGCCATCTTCGATAACAGCCACGATGTGGTCGGACTCGCCTTCGAATACCGGGAATTTTTTCGAAACTATCCCTTCGAGTCCATCGGTATGAGGAAGCTGTTGCCGAGAATCGCCTGCCACTTCGGAGAATTTGAACTGTACGATGATCCCTTGAAGGGCGGCAAAAACGCCCTCGGAAGCAACATCAACACAGCCGCCCGCGTCGAACCGGTCACACGGGCCGGTGAGATATTCGTGACCAGCGAGTGTAAGAGCGCCATAGAAAATTCCCCGCGCAAAGTGGAGAACATCAAGTTCAGCGACTTGGGCATCATCCCTTTGGCGAAAAATTTCGGCGACTGGGAGATCTCCCGCCTTTGCCGGGCCAATGAAAAAGAACAGATCATTGACCGGGTGCTGAAAATGGACCTGTCCAAGGCGTTGCCGGAAGCGCCGGATATGGCTGTACAGGAAAGAAATCTGCTCCAGTTTCTGAAAAACGCTCCTGGGGCCGAGGAGTTGCGCTCGCTGCTGACTCCCCAGATCATAAGCGGCAAAACAGGCGCATTCATCGTCGCCTTAGCCAACACCTGCAAATCTTTCGGATTATACAACGAAGCCATCGCCTATATTGAAGAGGCGGAAAAAACCGAAACGCTGGTCGACGGCATCAAGGTCTTTCCCTATCGACATAAAAAAGACGTGCGCAAACTAAAAGCAAACTGCCTGACCCGTGTGGGAAGGTACGAAGACGCCGCCGACATCGTCTACGGCTTATGGCAATCGGGCGTGCGGGATTCGGACACCCTGTCCATGCTCGCGGCCCAGTATAAAAGGCGCGCCCTCTACGGAGACGGTACTGTGGTTGCGAAGGCATCCATCAATAAGAACCTCTTATGCCGCGCCAGAGATCTCTACCTTGAGGCATTCCGGATAAACATCGAAGACTACTATCCGGCCATCAATGCGGCCTATCTGTACAAAATCATCGCCGGCATCGAGTTGGGCAGAGGCAACCGTCTTGCCCTGTATATCCTCGATGTGTGGGGAGAACGGCGCGGAGAAGATTGGTGGCTGGACTCCACCTTAGCGGAAGCGGAAATGCTCCTGGAAAACTACGAGGACTGCATCACCGGTTTCCAGGAGGCGATCGAGAGGCATAAACCCGATGCTTTCCAGAGAAAAGCGGTGCATGAACAGATTTCCCTCTACGCGTCGCTGACGAATCAAGCCGATTCAACAGAAATCATAGAAGTGCTGCAACGGCTACAGTAATCGTCTATATGACCAAGCAGCAGATTCACAAGGAGCGCTGGCTGACGCTCCTTTTTTATTTCCAGAAATCTCTTCGCCAATCCCGTTGACTCTGACGTTACGTCATGGTCTATCCTAAAGCCGAGGTGATGAGATGCCCCACAAAGTCAAAGAGGTGGCCGACCTCGCCCAGGTCAGCGTGCGCACCCTGCACCACTATGATCAGATCGGCCTGTTGAAGCCGGCGCAGGCGACAGAGGCGGGCTACCGTTTGTACACCGAAGATGACCTGGGCAGGCTGCAGCAGATCCTCTTCTTCAAGGAACTGGGCTTCAGCCTCCAGGAGATCAGGGAGATGCTGGACACCCCCGGTTTTGACCGGAGAGAAGCCTTGATATCGCAAAAGCGGCTGCTGATCGAGAAAAAGACAAGGCTGGAGGCCATCATCGACCTCGTGGACAAGACACTCGCCACCATTGAAGGAGGAGACACCATGGCGAAAAAAGAGATGTTCGAAGCTTTCGATATGTCGGAAATCGAAAAGCACCAGAAGGAGTACGCCGAAGAGACCCGGCAGAAGTACGGCCACACCGACGCGTACAAGGAAAGCCAGCGGAGAGCCGCCGCCTACACCAAGGACGACTGGGCGCGCATCAAGGCGAAGACCGACGCCATCTACAAGACGCTGGCCGATTCGATGGACAAAGGCCCCGCCGATCCGCTTGTTCAACAGGCGATCAGCGACTGGAGGGAACTCATCAGCGACAACTTCTATGAGTGCAACCTGGAGATCTTCAGGGGATTGGGCGATCTGTACGTCCAGGACGAACGCTTCACCGCCAACATTGACAAGGTGAAGCCCGGTCTAGCCCGGTTCATGCAGCAGGCGATGGGGCACTACTGTGACAGCCAGGTAAAATAACAAACTGCGACATATAGCCATTAGATTTGCGGCGCGCATTTCTAATGGCTATATGTTTTTTAAATGCGAATAAGGGCAGCAATTCTTTGTTGTGTTCTGACAAGGATTGATAATAATGGATGTCGAAGAAAAAACTTCATTGATGGCGGCATATTTTTGCGCAGCCTCCGGCAGCATAGGGAAATGGCAACATCAAGCTGCACCGGCCGCAACAAAAACAGCCAATAATCCGTTGTTCCGCAGCAGAAATCATTCAAAAATAGAAAGGAAGGTTTCCATGGTGTTTCATAGGATTCGAAAAAACAAAAAGATGGTTGTCCTGCTGATCGCCGCCACGCTCACACTGCCTTCGCCGGTCCTGGCCGCTACGAATCCAGCCCCCGTTTCTATCCTTGATCGCATACCGCTGAAAATTGACGTCAGTCAAGAGGAGATCAAAAAGGCCTACGAAGCGGTAGTGCAAAGGAATCCCCAGTACAAAGGGATCGCTCCACAAAGCGCCTATCGCGATAAGGATACAGGCGGTGTCAACCTCATTCTTCCGCAGCTTGTCAACAACATACCGTTAACGTCTTCTTACACCGTTCAGTATACTGTCCGCAACGGAAGTATTACGGAAAGCTATTCACAGCCGAAACCCGATGGGAGCCGGTTTCCCAAACCGGATAAAATCCTTACGCCCGAAGAAGCCTTAAAAGCCTATAAAGCGCAGTATCCATTGGAGTTGTACTACTATGATGATTATGACTTCTTTCGTAAGAGCCCTGCGAGGAAGCATTTTCTGGGCTACTTCCCTTGGAACTTTCGCTCCATAGACGCTAAGACCGGCAAGCCCATATCCTATCTCGACGATATCCTCCAGCAAGGTCGAATTGTTTTAACCGGCTCGGCCCAAAAAACGACGGTGAAGAGCCCAAAAGAGGCGGAACAAATCCTGCGAGAAAAATTCAACGTTGATCTGAAAGGCCTGACATACGTTCCAGACCCTCCGAAGGGCGCGGACACCTATAACAGGAAAACCCGCTACATCTGGGCCACCGCACCGGGTCTGGTCGACAGCGTGAAGCCGCTGAAAAGTGGTGAACGGGTTGTCGAATTGGCTGTGTTTAAAGATTCCCAGGAAATTGCGGAATTCAACGAAAACAGATACAACAGAATCGATGGGATCAATGGGAGCGATGATGAGAGCGAAGTCAAGAAAAGAGCGACCGATTTCGCAAAATGGTATTTTGCCGGGGAAAAAGAAGTGTTTTACGCTGTATATCCGCACTATGTCCAATTGGTCCCCGTACGCAACGGCGCGAAGCTCCATGATCGAACCGTTTATCTGAACATGGACAAGTATTCAGGAAAAACCAATGGCTTCTTTAGTGACCTAACCATGACTCCGGCCGGCGATTCCATGCCGGAATGTAAAAACGTCCTCACACGGGAGCAAGCGGAAACATTATATTTTCAAAACAACCCGCTCACGCTTATCTATATCGCAACCAGGGGAGGCAGCAATCAGGACGTAACGTTTACGCTTGGCTACCGCCCCGAAACGGATGAAGGTCCGATCATTGACGCGGTAACCGGAGAAGTCCTGCGCTAAGTCGTCCCGCAATAATCGGAAGCGAAACGAGTTGACAAGACTGCTGCTGCCGTGCCACCATAAAACTGGTTATCCTTCCAACCCGCCGGAAAACAACGCGAACATAAAGGAGGCGCATGATGAACCAGCCCGAAGCGCAGCGTCCCGACTCGCCGCAAACCTTTCCCCTGGAGACGGTCCGGCAAGCCTTTCAGGACCGGGCCACCTGGTTTTACCTGCTCCTCGACGAGGCCCGCGCCATCGGCGTCGATGCCGAGGCCTTGGCGAAAAGGGCCATTTTTCGGTACGGTCAGATGAAAGGCCAGGCCATGGAACCTACGGCAGACATGGAAACCCTGATCGCCCAGTTTGCCCGGCCCACGTCCCAGGCGGTCTTCGAGATGAATATCGCCGAGGTCACGCCGGGGCAGGCCGTCATCGAGTTTCACCGCTGCCCCCTCGTCGACGCCTGGCGGGAGCGCCACGGCTGCGCCGTCGAGGAGACCGATCGACTCTGCGATTGGGCTGTCGAGGGTGATCGGGGGATCATGGCCTGTTTCCCGGACTTTGAATTTATACCCGAACAGCGCATCGGCGCCGGCGACGCCTGTTGCCGCATGGTCTTTCGCAAAAAGTCTTCCTGATCCCACCCTAATCCCACCCCAAACCCATCCCATCCTAATCCGTCCTAATCCGTCCTAATCCATCGTAAGCCCATGCTAAAGCGCTCCAATCGAGCTCGCTCATGTGCCGCAGCGTCAACGCGCCGCCGCTATATCCAACGTTACATACATGAACACCATCCGGGAGGCTATATACATATGGAGGAACTGCTCATCGGCCAGAAGGCGCCCGATTTCGAACTGCCGGCTTTCAACGGGGAGACAGTGCGCCTGAGCCAGTATCATGGGAACCATGTGGTGCTCTATTTCTATCCCAAAGACAATACGGCGGGATGCACCCTGGAAGCCCAGGAGTTTCGCGACCTGCACGACCAATTCGGGCAAAGGAAGGCCGTCATTCTGGGCGTCAGCCGCGACAGCGTCAAATCGCACGAGCGCTTTGCGGCCAAACAGTGTTTGCCCTTCCTGCTGCTCAGCGACACCGACAGCGCCGTCTGCAACGCCTATCAGGTGCTTAAAGAAAAGACGCTCTACGGCAAAAAGTCCATTGGCATCGAACGGTCAACCTTTGTCATCGACCCGGAGGGAAATATCCAGCAGATCTACCGCAAGGTCAAGTCGGCCGGCCATGCCGCCGCAGTGCTCCAGGCGTTGCAGTAACGGTGACTTCTGCGGGGGGTAATCGATAATCCCAGGTGGTCTTTGCCTGCGCAGGGGAGCCTGCGGAGTGGTTCTGAATCGGGCGAGGCGGGGGGGGGCGAAACCATGGGCTTGCACCGGGGAAAGGTGTATAGCATGCTGGAACAGGCAAAAGAGCAAGGGCGTAAGGTGTATGTCTTTTTTGCCGACGGAACAGTCAAACGGTTCCAAATCGTAGACGTGACGCCGCCGATCGCCTATGGGATCCGGGACGACATGGTCGACCCGGCGACACAGCCCATTCCGATCACAAAAGTTACCGCTGTGGAGTGGGTATGAATCATATCGAAATTTGTCGACGCAAAAGACAAAAAACGGCCAAAAACGGCCAAATACAGGCAAATTGGCCTGTATACAGTATATGAAGCTATGTATTCTTGCGTTTACTTGAAGTTATGCTAAAATATAATAGTCTTTACCAAACAGAAAGAAAAAATACATTTGAGGGGTGAGGGTGTTGACCAACCGGCAAATTACCATCGTCGACACTACGTTGCGTGACGGCGAACAGACAGCAGGCGTAGTTTTCGCAAACAAAGAAAAAATCCGTATCGCCAAGATGCTGGATGAAATCGGGGTTCACCAGATCGAGGCGGGTATTCCTGTCATGGGCGGCGATGAGAAAGAAACCATCGCCAAGATTTGCAAGCTGGGCCTGAAGGCCAGCATCATGGGTTGGAACCGCGCCGTCATCTCTGACATCCAGCACTCCATCGACTGCGGTTGCGACGCTGTTGCCATCTCCATTTCCACTTCCGACATTCACATCCAACATAAGCTGCGCACCTCCCGCGAATGGGTCCTGGAATCGATGATGAAGGCCGTGCAGTTTGCCAAATCCCAAGGCCTGTACGTCTCCATCAACGCGGAAGACGCTTCCCGTTCCGACATCGAGTTTCTGATCCAGTTTGCCACGGAAGCCAAGAAGCTGGGCGCCAACCGCCTGCGCTACTGCGACACCGTCGGCATCATGGAACCCTTTAAGATCTATGAGAACATCAAGCGGCTGCGCGAAGCCGTCGACATCGACATTGAAATGCACACCCACGACGACTTCGGCATGGCCACCGCCAATGCCATCGCCGGCGTACGGGCTGGCGCCACCCATATCGGCGTAACCGTCAACGGTCTCGGCGAGCGGGCCGGCAACGCCGCGCTGGAAGAAGTCGTCATGGCCTTAAAATACTGCGACGAAATCGATCTTGGCTTCAAGTCGGAAAAGTTCCGTGATCTCTGTGAATACGTTTCCAAAGCCTCCGGTCGTTTCCTGCCCACCTGGAAGTCCATCGTCGGCAGCAACATGTTCGCCCACGAGTCCGGCATCCACGGCGACGGCGTCCTGAAGAACCCCAAAACCTACGAAGTCATCTCCCCCGAAGAAGTGGGTCTCGCCCGCCAGATCGTCATCGGGAAACACTCCGGCACCGCCTCGATCAAGTCCAAGTTCCGCGAGTTCGAGATCGACATGACCGAGGTGCAGGCCGCCGAAGTGCTGGCTCGTGTCCGCGAGACGGCCGTCGAACTGAAGCGCACCCTCTTCGACAAGGAACTCATGTTCATCTACGAAGAACTCTTCGGGTATCCCGAACACTAAGCCGCCTCTGCACCGGCTCGATTTGTTGGCCTGACAGAACGGTTCTGAAAAGCAATATGATAAGTAAAAAACGGTTCCGAGCGCATTCTTGCGCCGGAGCCGTTTTTTTATTGCTGGAAATTTTTATTGCTGGAAACTTTTCTGAAACCCCTTTATTCCTGAAATGATTTCCGCCGTTGAAAGCCTTTCCCCGGCAGGGCCGTTCATAGGGGCGAGGGTCGCGCCGCATACTAGGAAAGGCCAGAGGTCCCCTAACGCCGAGTACAATGGAGGTGATGGAGTGGCCGACAAGAAATACACCCGTTTCACCGTCGACAACCGCCTGGAAGCCATGGCCGAGAATATGTATCCTGGCGGGGTGAGGATCGATCCGCTTCCTGCGACAGCAGGACAGGAGGTCTGCATCCTCTACTCGGGGCTGCTGGCCAACAGCGGCGCCGATCAGGTCTACCTGCATGTAGGCTACGGCGACGCCGGCAAATGGAAAAAGGTCGAAGATGTGGAAATGGACAAGACCGGTTACGGTTGGGTGAAGGTCCTTCCCGCCCATGACCTGGGCGCGATGCACTTCTGCTTTCACGACTCCGCTCACAACTGGGACAACAACAACGGCGTCAACTGGACAATACAGGTGCACAACGGCTAGGGGCCGCTCCGGCCCCCGGCCTCCGTTTAATGGGAGGTATTTTTTTGCGAATCTTGATGCTGTCCTGGGAATATCCGCCCCGCGTCGTCGGCGGGCTGGCGCCTCATGTCCACGGCCTAGCGGGCGCCCTGACACAGCGGGGCCATGAGGTCCATGTGATCACCCAGGGAGGCGACGGACTGCCGCCGACAGAGCGGGACCGGGGCGTAACCGTTCACCGCATCCATCCCTATTCCTTATGGTCTCTCGATTTTGCCGGCGACATCCATCACCTGAACTTCGCCTTCCTGGAAAAAGCGCTGGCCGTCGCTGGCGAATACGGCGACTTTGACATCGTCCACGCCCATGACTGGCTCGTCGCCTATGCGGGACGGGCGCTCAAGCACGGCTGGCAAAAGCCCCTCATCGCCACCATTCACGCCACCGAGTGGGGACGCCACAACGGGCTGCACAACGACCTGCAACGCTACATCAGCCAGGTCGAGTGGTGGCTGGGTTATGAGGCATGGCGGGTGATCGTTTGCAGCCAACATATGGAGCGCGAACTGGGCCGGATCTTTCAGATGCCTGGCGACAAGATCGCTGTCATCCCCAACGGCGTCCATCCCGACGACTTTTCCGCCGCCAAAGCGCAGGGATTCCGCCGCAGCGACTACGCCGCCGACCATGAACGGATCATCTTTTACGTGGGCCGCCTCGTCTGGGAGAAGGGTGTGCAGGTCCTCGTCGAGGCGCTGCCCCAGGTCCTTCGCCGCCATCCCGTCAAACTGGTCATCGGCGGCACAGGGGCGCAGATGAGTTATCTGAAGCACCTGGCCAACCGCTGTGGCGTCGGAGACAAGGTCCATTTTGCCGGCTATGTCCATGGCGCCACCAAGGTGGGGCTGCTCCGCGCCGCCGATGTGGCCGTATTCCCGAGCCTCTATGAGCCCTTCGGCATCGTCGCCCTGGAGGGCATGGCCGCCGAAACGCCCGTCGTCGTCTCCGATACGGGCGGCTTATCCGAAATCGTCCGGCACCGGCAAAACGGACTGAAGGCATTGACAGGCAATGCCAACTCCCTGGCCGATCAGATCATCACCGCCCTTGATGATGAGTTGCTCGTCAAGGCGATGACGAAACAGGCCGCCCGGGAGGTGCGGGAGGTCTATTCCTGGTCAGCCATCGCGGATCGGACGATCCAGGTCTATAAGACGGTCAAAACCGAAGCAGCGGTGGCGGCGCGTCGTGGTCCCGTCCCCCTCTTTCGCCTCAGAGGGTTGGGCCAACTGCTGCAGGCGGGCGGGAGGCAGTAAGGGTCAGCGCCTGGAGCGTACAGCAGGCGCGAGCCGATCCAGGAAGTTAAATCAGGCAGGTCCTTTAGGTGTAGCCTGGCAGGGCAGCCTTCGCAGGGTAGCCTTGGGCGAGCAGCGTTAACAGGAGTAGCGGATCTCGACCGGCGGATGGGGGAGGCTGGTCAAGATCGCCGGCAATTCCGTCCAACCGTCAGGGGTGGCATACACGGCATACCACCCCTGCGCAGGTTCAATGGCGACGACGTTGATCAGGTGGGCGTAGCCTTCGAGTAGGCGCAATCCAAGGCCCGACGCCTGTCCATCGGCGAAGCGAATAAAAGCGACCCGCTCCGTCGTTGAGACCTCCTCGATCCAATGGGTAAGGCGACGGGTTCCTTTATAGCGGTTCATTGTGACAAAACCCCTTCCGGGAAAAAAGCGTTCAAAAGCCTCTGTATTTCAAAACAATAGGAGTATTTTCGATGACAAAAAAGTTGAATGCATCGTAACCAGAGTATAACGGCAATCACCTCAGGATAAAAGGCCATTGGGCGGTTGAAATCGCCAAAGATGGGCTTCCGAATGGGCCTTCCGCCCATGTGTAAAGCCGCCCGCTGCGGCCCCTTTTTCAGGGGAAACGGGGCGGCTTTTTTTTAAGGCTTTTTGTTCAGTGCGCCGGCGATCCGGCGTCAGAGTAGGCGCGGTAGTCGATGCGCGGGAAGACGGGGCTTCGTTCCTCCAGGTCGGAGATGACCGATTCCTCCAAGGCTTTCTCGCCGCGGAGCATCTCGTAGAGGAGCGAACAGTTGTTGAGGTGATAGACGGAGCGGTTGACGGCGTAACGGACAGCTGTGTCGGTTTTCATGATGAAGGCCCAGTCGCTGCTCTGGGCCAGCAGCAGTTCCCGCGCCATCTGGTTGAGGGCGCGCTTGGGCAGCGCCTCCGGATCCCGCTGTTCCCGCGCCAGGCGGATCATCCGCTCGGCCGCCCGGTGCAGGTGGCGGTAGAGCCAATGGTTGCTGTTTTCCAGCCAGACCTCATGGTAGCCGGCGTCGCCCCAACTGGACTCGTTGGGCATGGCCGGCTGGATAAGCGGGTTCCGGTCCAGGTAGCGCGCCGGCGTGATGAAGGCGATCTCAGGGTCCACCTGTCCCTGCTGGCGGATGACCTGATCGAGGAAACGCGGTCCCTCATACCACCAGTGGCCGAACAACTCGGCGTCATAAGGGCAGAGGACCAGCGGCGTCCGTTCCGGCATCAGGCTGTTCAGCCACTCCAACTGGCGGGAGCGGTTAAAGAGGAAGTTCCCCGCATGGAGGGCCGCCTTCGCCTCTGCCCAGGCGGGCACGTAGGGCTCTTTATGGTTGCCCTCACGGTCGGTGATGCGGTGGTACTTGAAGCCCGTATGCAAACGGATGCCTTCGGGGTGGATAAAGGGCCGCACATACTCAAAGTCCAAGTCGTAGCCGATATCGCGGTAGTACTCGCGGTAATCGCCGTCACCGGGGTAGCCCTCGTCCTTGCTCCAGACCTGTTTCGACGATTCCACGTCGCGGCCGAAGGCGGCCACGCCGGCGGGCGTCATCAGCGGGGCGAAGAGGCCGTAACGCGGCCGAGGGGTGGCATAGAGGATTCCGTGGGCGTCGGTGATGAAATAGCGAAGATGAAAGTCGGCCAGGATTTTTTCCAAACCTGGGTGGAAGGCGCATTCGGACAGCCAGATCCCCGGCGGTGAGCGGTGAAAACAATCGCGATAGGTTTCCACTGCGACAGCGATCTGTGTTCGTTCCGCTTCCGGGTGGTTGCGCATCAGGGGCAGGTAGCCGTGGGTGGCCGGACAGGGGATGATCTCCAGGATCCCGGCGTCCATCAACCCGCGGAAGGCGCCGATCAGATCGCGTCCGTACCGGTCATTGAAGGTGGTCAGGGCGTCGTTGAATCGGTCCCGGTACATCCGGGCCAGGGGCGCGAAGGCCGGGTCATCCTGGGTGCGCTCGATCTCCATTTCAGCCAGCAGGGTCAGTTTCGAGATATGTTTGGCGTAGCGCTCCTGCAAAAGCGGGTCAGCCAACATGGAGAGCAGCGTGGGGCTCATGGTCAGGGTGATCGCAGCGGGCAGACGGTCGCGCCGCCAGCCTTCGAAGACGGAGAGCAGCGGCAGGTAGCACTCGGTGATGGCCTCAAAGAGCCAGCGCTCTTCCAGGTAGTCTTCCCGGTCAAAGTGGCGGACGAAGGGGAGATGGGCATGCAACACAAAGGCGATCCAACCCTTAGTCATGGGCGGCGCCTCCGGTCAGCAGCGGTTTGTGAGAGATGATCGTCCAAGCGCCGGCAGGCGAAGTCGGCATGACCATGGGGACTGCCTGGCCTTGCAGTTCCGGGATGGGCGGCCAGTTTGGGTCGATGACGGACGATGGCGCCGCCGCAGGCGTTTCGATCACATCAGAGAGGAGCAGGATGACAAATCGATCCGGCAGGAGGCGTCCCACAGCCAACCGATAGCGGTGGGCCGGCATTACGCCCTGGATGAACCAGTGATCGGCGTTGTCGGGCACGTCGATCTCCAGAAAAGGCGCCTGTTCCAGTTCGGCATTCTCGGTGATGTCGTAGAGGCGGATCTGGCGCGGCGCCTTCCACCACTCCTCTGGGTGGTAGGCGGAAGCGGCCGCCTCTTCCTGCTCACCCGAGACCTCCCAGTAGGTGTAGAGAGAGTGGGGGGAGCGGGGGAGCAGGCTGATGGCATCCTCGTCAACGCGGTGCCGCAAGGGCGGCAGTTCAGCGTCGAAGCGCCTAGGGCTTGGAAAAGGGCTCAGTTCACCGGCATACTCTTCGTATATCTTTTTTACAGGCAAGGGCGGGCGACGGCTCTGGCGCTGGAACCAGGAGTAGACGAGCGTAAAAGTGATAGCGATCATCAGCAACGCAAGCGCGAACAGGCCGATATTAAACCAAGGCAGCAAGACAGAGCACCTCCTCAGGGCTGATTGCTCCCCTAGTATTCCCGCGTCCCCGCTCCCTATTTAAATGAGTCGGCAGGGATTTTTCCCCGTCATCCCGAAAAGAATGATTAGGTCTGCGGCGGAGCGGTTCAGGTCGGCGAAGCGGCTAGATCTGTGGCGATGCGGCGGAGTCCTGCGACGAAGCGGCTAAGGCCTACGGGCGAACGGCAAGGTCTGCGCGAAAGCGGCTGAGTCTGCGGCAAAGCTGCAAGGAGATCGGAATGACCGAGTGGAATGTGTTACATAGTATGGGCGCCGGAGCGATCATGCTGGGACTGGCCTTCGGAGCGAGCGCCTGGTTTCGCCGCAAGGGGATGGCGCGTCCGGGAAGCGGGCTGTTGCTGCCCTGGGGCTGGGAGGCGGGTTTCCGCCAAGATATCCTACAGGGCCTTCGCCAAGGCGTTTTTATTTTTTTCCTCGTTTCCCTGCTAGGGGGGCTGATCAGCCGCTTTTTCCCGGCTCCGCCCCATCCGGTGGAGCAGTTTTTACAGGGAACGGGGACCGGCTTGGAAACGGGGATAGGAGCCGGCGCGGGCGTTGGGCCGGGACTTGGGCTCGATGCCGGACCGGCGCTGTCAACGTGGCTGCTGATCCTATTTGCCGCCGGGGTGTTCGCGCCGGTGGCGGAAGAGAGTTTTTTTCGCGGCTTTTTTCTGCCGGCCCTGGCACGGCGGTGGGGATGGAAGAAGGCCATCCATGGGACCGCTTTCGTTTTTGCGGCCATGCACGGTGATCCATACCGCTTCCTGCCCCTGTACGCTGCCGGTTACTGGCTCGGACTTGTCGTCTCCCGGGAAGGGACCATCCTCCCGGCGATTATCGCCCATTCCGTTTGGAATCTGATCGGCCTCGGTTTGCTTTACCTAGGCCTGTTATATATGGGGGGGATTGGATGAACCGCGTTCTGGCGATCCTGGGGGGACTCATCGCCCTTTTTGCGGCCACTTTCGCCGGGATTTACTTCGGCATGGACTATCTGGAAAAACAGGGGATCGAACTGGTGGACAGGCCCTTGCATTATGATTATGTCCTGAAAAACGGCACCATTGTCGACGGGACGGGCAAAAAAGGCTACCAGGCCGATATCGGGATCAAAAAAGGCAAGATCGCCTTTATCGGCATCATTCAGCCGCCGGCGAAGGTGGAGGTCATTGACGCATCGGGCCTGCTCATCCTGCCCGGATTTGTGGACCTTCATTCACGGCTGGACGGCACGCTCGACGGCCCGGATGCTTTTGACGGCCTGATCAAACAGGGGATCACCACCGTCTTGTCGGGCTATGGCGAGATCGCCCAGGATGACGTGACACTGCACCTGCAGCAGGCGGCCAAGTCGGGCCTGCCTGTCAATTACGCCCTTTTGGCCGGCCATCAGGGGCTGTTTAAACTGCTCAAACCCGAGGAGAACGCCGATGCGGTCATGGCCGAAGAGCCGCCCCTGGAGTTCGGCCAGATTCCGCCCCCGCCGCCGCCGGTGACGGAGAAGCCCAAACCGGCTGTGGAGGATCTGGTTCTCGAATTGCAGACCTCCCTGGAGCAGGGGGCCTACGGCCTCTCTATCGATTTTGACGACGAATTGGGACGGCAATTGACCATTGACGAGATCCGCCTGTTGGCCAAGGCCTTGGAAGAACGGGGCGCCATCTTGTCCTTGACCCTGCCGGCCACCTCCGCCGATCCGGCGGTCCTTCTCAAGCGGGTCATCGACCTGCACCGGGAGACGAAGGTGCGCATCCTGATGGCGCCGTGGGGGTATCTCGGGAACGCCCCGGACGCCCGCATCGCCGACATGGAACAGGATCTGCAGGCAGGCTACCTGTCGTCGCGAAACATCTACACCACCCTCTACCCGAGCAACCGGCAGCCGGCCGGCGTCCGACAGACGCTGCAGCGGGCCGTCGCCCTCTACCCGCCGGAGATGATCGAGATCGCGGAGGCGGGGGGCCAGAATCCGCCCACGGTGGTGGGAAAAACCTTGCAGGAGATCGCTCAGGAGCGGGGGATTGCGCCGGCGGAGGCGGCCCGGCAGATGTCCTCTGCGGGCCTCGTCCGGATCATCCTGCGCACGACCACCTTGGAGCGGATCGACCGACTCGCCGGGGCGCCCTTTGTCGCTCTCACCGTCGACTCGGGCATGGGCAGCGCCACCCAGTACAGCCCCGACGCCCTGAAGGAGTTTCTCGGCCGCACTGTGCGCGATCAGAACAAGATTCCTTGGGAAGAGGCGGCTCTGAAACTGTCAGGTCGTCCCAGCGCCCTCCTGGGCGTCGAGGACCGGGGAACTGTGGAAAAGGGCAAGTGGGCCGATCTGGTGCTCATCGACCCGAAACTGCTGCCGCCCAGCACGGAGAAAAAGAGCGGCATCCGTTACGTCTTCGTTAATGGCGCCATGGCCTTCTCCAAAGGCAAAATCCTGCAGGAGGGACAGGGAAAGGGGCAACTGTTGCGCTTCAAGAGCAAGCCGCTCATGCCCGAACCGGTGCCGGAGCCGAAAGCGCCGCCCGTGCCCGGGACGGCGGATGAGGAAGAAGAGGAAGGGTGACGGGGGAAGCCAAGAACCCCGATTGATTGAAATTGGAAACAACATCGTTACATGAGCAGAGTTGCCGGCGAGATGCCGGCCTCTCCTTTTTTTAGCGGACCTCCAAGGGTTCGATACATCGCGCAGGTGTCTGTTGGGACAGCGGGCAGAAGTAGCGCTCCCGGTCACATATAAAGTAGGAACGAAAGGGTTCGAAGACGGTGAGACGACCGCCGTCTTCTAAGATGTCTAGCCGATCCAAGCGATCTGAGCGGTTCAAGCGATCCCTGTGATTCAAGCGAGCCGATTGATCCAAGCGATCCGAGTGTTCCAGGTGATCGGAGCGATTCATGACTTTTATGTGCTCGTTGCGCTCAAAGCGTTCAAACCGTCGTTCCGCTTCAAAACGGTAGAGGATCGTCGATTGGACCGTCATCTCCGGAAAGGGACGGGAGTGGTATCCCACCTCCTCCTTGCGCAGTTCGAATTCGACCTGGATGGGATGCTTTTCGCCCGACGGGAAGATGTAAAGGATGGCGGGAAATGAAGAAGCACAGGGCTCAGCACTAGCGCCGGTCTGCGTAACCGCATTGGTGCCCGTGCTAGCGCGGTCGAAGGAGGCAAGCCGCCCCAACGGAATCTCGACGTTCCGTTGTAAGGGAACGGGTTTCCCTGTGATCGGATCGGGCGGAAAAGCGAGGCGCAGTTCCCCCCAGGCCAGCCAGTCCTGGGTAGGGCAGTGGAGGAGATAATAGAAGTCATCGAAGGAGAGTTCCTGCTTCAACCGCAGTTCGCCGTCACCCGTCATGACCAGGGCGAAGCGGGCCTGTTGGAGTATCGATTTGACGGACACGTTCACATAACGCGACAGGTAGGAGACGCTGCGCAACCGCTCCGGCGGCGGGATGATCGGGTTGAAGAGCGGATTGCCCGTCGGGTTGATCGTTTGTTGGAGCAGGCGGCGAAAGAGAAACATGTTCCCGCCGATCAGCAGCAGGAGCAGCCCCTGGAACCAGAAAAGGGGACGAACGGGGCCGTCGATGGCCCAAAAGAGCACCCACAGCCAGATCAGCCCGATCAGCAGGAGGGTGAAGTCAAGGTAAAAGAGGATGGTGCGACCCGGCCTGTCGGGAAAAAGGTAGTGGACCTGGTACTTACGGACGAGACTGACCATGGGCGCGGCCAGGTTTTTGTTCTCCTGGTAGGGCAGTTCGAGGAATTCTTCGAGGATGTCCTGCAACCGCTCGATCCGCCGCTGCACGACTAAGGAGACGAAAATACCGGTGGAACCGAGCAGCGAGAGCAGGCCGCCAGCAGCCGACCAGAGCAGGGCCAAGAACAGTTCGGCGGTGAACATGGCAGCCCTCCCCGTTTTTTGTTATTCATTCCCCGTCAACAGGGCAAAATGCGTGGGTTATCGCTCAAGCATGACTCGGTGCAAAACGGGCTGGACGCAAAGGGGGGACCACTTGCGTGACGATTGCAGTGACTGCCAATGCGATTTTAGATGTAAAAAACCCGACAGCCGATGCTGCCGGGTTTTCTCGTCTCAAAAAGGGTTTTGCCAGGTTAATTGGAGGTTGTTGCTGACGAGGAGGTTGGCGCCGTCGTCGGAGCCGGCGCCACGGAGAAGTTGGCGTACACACTGTTTACCTGTTGTTTCAGCGCCAGAACTTGCTGTTTGTAGGCGATGATCTGTGTCTTTGTGCTGATCACCTGATCCAGCGCCGCCGTGGCGCCGGACAGATTTCTGTCTTTTATGGCGCCCCAAAAGGCTTTCCAGGAAGCCGCAAGTGTGGCGTGTTGCCCTTTGGCCTGTTCCCAGATCGCTTTTTGTTGGTCACGCAATGGGGAGACTTGTTCATGGACCGATTTCCACGCTGCGGCCGCCTCTTTTTGCCGGTCACGCAGCGGTTGGATCGTGGTCCCGTTCGTTTTGCGTTGCCCTTCCAGGTCAGCGATCTGTTTTTTCAACGTATTGATCTGTTCCCGGATGGCGACCATTTCGGGGATGTTTTCTCCGCGAGGATCGCCGGACTTTACAGCGCCCTTGCCCTGTTCACGGAGCGTTTTTAACTGATCCGTCAGGGACTTGAGCTGGTCGTGCAAAGGCTTGATCTGCGTCTCGATCATTTGTTTGTTCGTTTCCCGTGCCTGCTGAAGCTGGCTCTTTTCCGCTTCCGTCAAGGCAGAGACACGGCTCTTCGCCAACTCCTGGTTCTGCCTGTCCTGTTCCTTCAGTTGGTTTTGCAATGCCTGGTCCTGTTGGCGCAACTGGACGATTTGCTGATATTTGGCGTTAATCGCATTATACCACTGCTGTTGATCGCTGGCTGGCAGTTCGGGAATCACTTCGGATGAAGTGGCAGGGGCGGTTGTTGTGGATGGCGAAGAGGTCGGTGTCGAGGTTGCGGCAGGTATAGAGGCAGTCGCAGGCGTCGAGGTTGCGGCTGGCGAAGAGGTCGCCGTTGGTGTCAAGGCGGTTGGCGTGGCGGTTGTGTCTGGTGTAACGGTGATGGCTGGTGTGGAGGTTGAAGCCGTGGTCTCGGCGAAGACAGGTCCTGCCATCAGCAAATGAAGGGCCAGCAACATGGCGGTCGCTTCTCTTTTCATGAGAATACCTCCAAGCGTTTTATATGTTCTAACCGAATTCCGGACGGACTTTTATTTGTCTGTTATTTGTCCGTTATGTTGATCACGGTGACATCACCGTCTTGAGCGTAATTCACCGCTTTCCCCAGGTTTTCGCTGATGAACCGGAGCGGAACCAGGGTGCGCCCATCAACGGCCCTTGCCGGCACATCCAGCGGGACCGCCTTTTCGTTCACCGAAGCCTGGGCAGCGTCCAGGGTCAAAAGAATCGTATTGCCGTCCAGCTTGATGGTCACTGTCCTTGTGGAATCATCAAATTTCACCTCGGCGCCGAAGGTTTCCGATACTTTTCGAAGGGGGATCAGCGTCCGGCCGTCAACCATTTGCGGGGGAACGTCGAAGGTTAGTTCCTGCCCTTTCCCTAACACCTTAATCCCCTTATGACCGGAACGTTTCCATTTGTTCGCCAGTTGCTTGAGGTCCACAACGTTGGCGCGGTTAACGGGGGGAACGGGGTTTGACGCCTCGCCGGAGAAAGACTGACCTGGGCCGGGTGGCAGATCGCCGGTGATCGTGTCCGGAAGGGCGGTTTCGGCAGATTCGTTGCGGATTTGATTGAGCAGATCCTTGAGGTTTGACGGGGAAGCTGCCCATGCGCCAGACACGACCGTCAGCGTAAAACTCGCCGCCAGCGCGCAAAGGGCAATCCTTCTTTTCATGGAAATCCCTCCTGTTGAAAAGTTAGTTCGGCAGGACTGAACCTTTCCGGTTTCGTCTGACTGCCGCCACAATCATAAGTATACGCCTGATTTGTGGCAAATTTATGTTAAAAATGCGGCGACAGGAAGAAGAAACGCCCTCGCCGGGTTTTTTATGGGCGTTGTGTCACGTATCCCGCCGGGATCGGGATTGTTAAAGATGGAAGACGTCCTTTTTTGTCGAATCATCTTCTTTATGGGGGCGACGATGTCATATAATACTCTTGATAAGTAATATTATCCAGGCTAGGCAATTGATGAAACGGTTTGACATCGATGTCTGATCTCGGATGGGATATGCCGAAACCGGATTCAGGTTGATAAGGAGATGTTTTCGTGCGTTCCATGTCAAACATAGTTTTTGCCCCTTCGATTCAAGCAAGATAAGGAGATGACATTGAGCATCACGAAGTGCGGATCAACGGCACATGTATTAGAGGCCGATCGCTTTTATTGGTGTAGGGCGGCATGAAAGAGCGGATTAAAAACGTGCTGAAATGTCAAAAACGTTCGCGGGCGATCATCTTTGTCGCCATCGCGATAATGGTGATTGTAAGCGTAGCGTTGGCTGTGAACCGAATCGGTGATGCCAACCAAATTATAAAGCCGTCAGCGTTAACTGAGCCGTTTAAACTTATCGGCAATGCCGATGTGAATCGAGACGGTCTGATGGAATCGATGTATCTCGATAAGAGCGAAATGGACACTGCTTTTTTTGTCACGCTGCGCGTTTGTGACGAAAGCCGAAATGCAATATGGAGCGAGCAGTTCGCCACCTACCATGCGGGCTGGAGTTCGCTGTTCCTCTGTGAATTGGACGGAGAATATTATCTTTTAAGGTATAACCCCGGCATGTGGCAGGGCTACTGCTCATATACCTACACCCTTTTCACGCTGGAGGGGGGTAATGAGAATGCTGTCCGCAGCAACACGATCCAGTTTGATATTAACGGAACTGCGAAGCTGGACGCGACCAAGATGGTCGCCTTTGCCGAGGAAGTCAACGCGCTGATTAGAAAGAGCACCCTTCTGGTTAGCAGCGAAGGCGGCGAATATTCCTTCGGTCCATCGCTAGCCGACCGATTCTTGGAGAGATATTCCTGGCTGGATCAAGCTCCGGAGCTTTTTGCAACGGGCGATAACCTTGAGACGCGCTTGGTCAAATACAGCGAGTCAAATTATCGATCACAGCATGAGTGATACAGCATGGTGATCAGTTAACCGCGAATCTCAAAACATTCGGGGCAATGCTTCTGCAACACTAAGGCCCGATAAAGGATCCTTAGAAACATTTGCTGGTAGAGAGAGGGGCAATCTAGTAAAAACGTAACCTCATCGCATAACAGACTGCCTTAAAGCAAAAGGATCAAGATTAATTTGGAGGTTTTTCCATGCGACCTGGCGATATCGATACCTTTTCCATAGAACGAATGACCTTGCAGGGGGAAGGCGTGGCTCGTCCCGGCGGGATGGCCCTCTTCATCCCTGAGTGCCTGCCCGGTGAGCGGGTCAAGGCCCGCGTCACCCAGGTGAAAAAGAATTTCGCCCGCGCCGAACTGCTGGAGGTGCTGGAATCGTCGCCTCAGCGGGTGGAACCGCCCTGCCGCGTCTTTCCGCGCTGTGGCGGCTGCCAACTTCAGATGATGGACTACGCCACACAATGCCACGTAAAGACGGAAGGAGTCCAGGACGCATTGCGGCGACTGGGCCGGCTGGAGAATGTCCCCGTTGGCGAGATCGTCGGCGCGGCGAACCCCTGGCGGTACCGCAACCGCGTGCAGATGCACCTGCGCCGAGAAGCCGGAGCGCCGGGAAAGCCTCTGCAAATGGGCTACTACCGCCTGTCCAGCCATGAACTCGTAGAAAACGACGAATGTCCTCTCCTGCCGGAGACCTTTCCACCGGTGCTGAAAGCACTGCGACGGCATTTACCTGACATCGACCCGGCGGGTGAACTGCCCATCCGCCATGTGGTCCTGAAAACAACAACCCCGCCCGAAGGGGCGGGGGAGATGATGCTGATCCTCGTCTTTTCTGCATGGCGCTCTGCCTGGCGCAAGGCTGTGGGAGAACTGGCGAAGCGGCTGATAGGGGAGCGACTCACGGTCGAAGGGCACACAGGCGAAAATCTCGCCAGACAACGTGCGGGAGAACAATACAACCTTGTCTCTCTCTACGTGAACGTGAACGAAAAAGGAGAGGGAGAGGTTCTCGGTCCGGACTACCCCTACCATGTGAGCAAGCCGGGCAAAGAGCGGCTCACCGACTATCTGCCTGGCGGACTAAAGATCGAAGTCGGCCCCGCCAGCTTCACCCAGGTGAATCCCCGGCAGACGGAAATCCTCTATCAACTGACGAAGGAAGCCTGCGGCCTCACCGGTCGGGAGACGGTTGTCGACGCCTACTGCGGTGTCGGCACGATCAGCCTCTTCCTGGCCCGCGACTGTGCCCGCGTCATCGGCATTGAAGAGGTCTCTATGGCGGTGGAAGACGCCCAGCGAAACGCCGAACGCAGCGGCATCACCAACGCCGAGTTTCTCACCGGCAAAGTAGAGGACCTACTGCCGTCGTTGCTCGAACGGGAGGGTGTTCCCGACGTGATCGTGTTGGATCCGCCTCGGCGGGGATGTCATGAGCGCGTGATCGAAGCGATCGCACAAGCCGGCTCTTCCCGTATCGTCTACGTCAGTTGCGATCCGGCCAGCCTGGCCCGCGATGCCGCGCGGTTGGCTGCTCATGGGTGGCAGGTGAAGCGGGTGACGCCGGTGGACATGTTTCCGCAGACGGGGCATACAGAAGCGGTTTGCTTGCTTGAACGTGGAAAAAGCAATGGTAAATAAGGGGTTTAAGCGGTTTTGGCGCAACAACTATTGAGAACCTTGAAGAGATAAAAAAGATGACATTGCATTTCTTGAGGAGATAAACAAGTGTTCTGAGGTTTTTCTAACGACAGATTGGAGAGGCAATAATGGGAAATACCGATATCTTTGAAATGATAGCTAATAAATATGACACTTCTGAAAGAATTGGAATTGCAAAGGTAATATCAGATGCCGTTCGTGAATATTTAGTTGACGCCAATAATAAAAATGCTATTGATTTTGGGTGTGGAACTGGTCTTGTTGGACTAAATTTGTTAAATGATTTCAATTCCATTCTCTTTTTGGATACATCGCAAAATATGATTAATCAAATGAAACATAAGATTACTGATTTTAATATTCAGAATGCAGATACATTGTGCTTTGATTTTGAAAAGGACGATCGATCAGATTTACACGCAGACTATATTTTTATGGCTCAGGTTCTGCTCCATATAAATGATATCGAGCCGGTTTTATCGAGATTATATGATGTTCTCAATGTAGGAGGGCATTTATTAATCGTAGATTTTAATAAAAATGAAGAAATAGTTTCAGATATGGTTCATAACGGATTTGATCAACAAAAGCTTATTGACCTTATGACTAAAATAGGGTATAGAGAAATTCAATCCAAAACTTTTTATACTGGAAGTAAAATATTCATGGGCCATGACGCATCTTTATTTATCCTTGATTCTCAAAAATAAAATTCAAGACGATATGTTTCCGCACACGGGCACGTGAAGCGCGTTGACACAATAGAGAAGAAATAGGCCGATATCAAAGGCTACGAAGGTTTTTAAGAAAAAAATGAAGCGTCTATGTTCCCCCAGCCTGATGGTTTGGGGGATTTTTTCTAGCATCAATAAAAGTCTAAAAATGTGAATTTAATTAAGATTAAGCCACGTGAAAATCTATTATCCTATTATACCCTATTATTTCTTACGAAAATCAAATACTTCCCCTGTTTTTATTATATCATACCAAATTTTTAAATAACAGGCTTATAATTCGAGCTTATCGTGGATATTATAGGAGCACTTATCACTTTACAGAGATCGCTTTACCCATACATAGAAAAGAGGAAGGAGAACATGTATGAATTCATATGTCCTTAGCTTTCGGGAAATTTACAAAACAATGTTACCCACGGTCGGGGGTAAAGGCGCCAACCTAGGGGAACTATCCAAGGTTCAGGGTATCTTAGTACCGGAAGGTTTTTGTGTTACCACAGAAGCATATAAAAAAATCACTGGAAATAATCAGGAACTAAACGGTTTATTAGATGAATTATCGGATCTTAGCGTAGAAGATAGGGAAAAAATCAGTGACGTGAGCAAGAAAGTTCGCATGGTCATCGAAAGAATACCGATTCCTAAGGATATAGCCGAAGAGATCGCCGGTTATCTCACAAAGTTTGGTGAAAAAGATGCCTACGCCATTCGCTCCAGCGCTACGGCTGAGGATTTACCGACGGCCTCCTTTGCCGGACAGCAGGATACCTATTTGAACATTATCGGTAGGGAAGCGATCCTAGAGCACATCAGCAAGTGCTGGGCATCGCTGTTTACCGAGAGGGCAGTCACGTACCGCCTTCAAAACGGCTTTGACCACCGTAACGTCCACCTGGCTGTGGTGGTTCAGAAGATGGTCTTTCCGCAGGCTGCTGGCATATTGTTTACGGCCGATCCCGTCACCTCGAATCGGAAGGTGGTATCCATTGACGCCAGCTTCGGACTTGGCGAGGCCTTGGTCTCCGGCCGGGTGAATGCGGATACTTATAAAGTGAGTGACGGCAAGGTGGTCGATAAGAAGATATCCGCCAAGAAGCTGGCGATTTATGCCGTACAAGATGGCGGCACGAGAGAACAGGAGATCGAGCCGGAGCGGCAGAATCGGCAAGCGCTGACAGACGAGCAGATTTTGCAGCTTGAGCGCATAGGCAGAAAGATCGAGGAACATTTCGGCGCCCCCCAGGACATCGAATGGTGTTTGGTTGATGATACATTTTATATCGTCCAGAGTCGGCCGATCACCACGTTATACCCCATCCCTGAAGCGAATGATCAAGAAAATCACGTTTACGTATCGGTCGGTCATCAACAAATGATGACCGATCCCATGAAACCATTGGGCTTGTCTTTTTTCCTGTTAACGACGCCTGCCCCCATGCGTCAGGCCGGTGGAAGGTTGTTTGTTGACGTCACGCCACATCTGGCTTCGCCTGTCAGCAGAGAAATGATCGTAAATACCTTGGGAAAATCCGATCCGCTCATCAAAGACGCGCTGATGACCATCATCGAGCGAGGCGATTTTATAAAATCGTTGCCAAATGATCAAAAAGAACAGAGCCCCAGTCAAAGCAACAAAGGCATGCCGTCTCCGGGTATTCAAGCACAAATCGAATACGACCCGACCATCGTTTCTGATTTTATGAAGCGTAGTCAAACATCGATAGAAGCGTTAAAACAAGAGATCCAATTGAAGTCAGGATCCGATGTATTTGATTTTATTCTCGAAGATATCCAGCAACTAAAGAAGATGTTATTTGGCCCACAAAGCTTGGCTGTGATCATGGCGGCGATGGATGCTTCAGCCTGGGTCAACGAAAAAATGCACGAGTGGTTAGGTGAAAAAAACGCAGCAGACACGCTATCTCAATCGGCGCCCAACAATATTACTTCGGAAATGGGCCTGGCGCTATTGGATGTGGCCGATGTGATTCGTCCGTATCCGCAAGTCATTGATTATTTACAACATGTAAAAGATGAAACCTTTTTGGATGAACTGGTTGCTTTTGATGGCGGGCAGAAATCCCGAGACGCTATCGACGCCTATCTCAACAAATACGGAATGCGTTGCAGCGGGGAGATCGATATTACGAAACCTCGTTGGAGTGAAAAACCAACTACCCTTGTTCCCATGATTCTCAGTAACATCAAAAACTTTGCGCCGAATGCCGGCAAGCGGAAATTTGAGCAAGGTCGACTGGAAGCGTTGAAAAAAGAACAAGAGGTATTGGATCGATTGAAGCAATTACCGGATGGCGAGCAAAAAGCCAAAGAGACAAAACAGATGATCGACCGAGTCCGGAATTTCATCGGGTATCGTGAATATCCAAAATACGGCATGGTGAATCGCTACTTCCTTTATAAGCAGTCTTTGCTGAAAGAAGCCGAACAACTGGTACAAGCCAACGTCATTCATGAAAAAGAAGATATTTACTATCTCACTTTTGAAGAACTTCGCGAAGTCGTACGCACGAATGACCTGGATTACAACATTATCTGCAAACGAAAAGAGGAGTACAAATTATATGAAAAACTGACTCCCCCGCGTGTGCTCACCTCTGATGGCGAGATCATTGCAGGTGAGTACAAACGAGAAAATCTCCCAGCCGGAGCAATTGTCGGTCTAGCTGTTTCTTCTGGCGTGATCGAGGGAAGGGCGCGTGTCATCCTAAACATGGAAGATGCTGATCTCGAAGATGGAGATATACTCGTCACCGCCTTTACCGACCCCAGTTGGACACCATTGTTTGTATCCATAAAAGGTCTCGTCACCGAAGTGGGGGGACTGATGACCCACGGTGCAGTGATCGCACGCGAATATGGCTTGCCGGCCGTTGTCGGCGTAGAAAACGCCACGAAACGGATCAAAGACGGGCAACGAATTCGCGTGCATGGAACAGAAGGGTATGTAGAAATCCTATAATGGGGAAGAACCATACCGGAGGATAACAATTTGAAAACAGTAGAATGGTACCGGAACGCGAAACCCGGCGAAATGATTACTTTCGGCGCTTATTCGCAGACGGGGGAAGGTGCGGACAGAACGCCGATAAAGTGGCGAGTGCTGCAAAATTCAGGGAGTGAGCTGTTCATTTTAAGCGAGTATATTTTGGACTGCAAGCAGTATCATAGCAAGTATATAGATATTTCCTGGCGTGACTCTGATTTGCGGAAGTGGCTGAACGATGCGTTTTATAACGTCGCGTTCAATGATTCAGAGAAGAGATGTATCAAGACTACACATTGCACGGACAATGGAGATAATAGTCCGGACACTGAGGACAAAGTTTTTTTGCTCAGCCAATCGGAAGTAAGAGAACTCACCGATAAATTTGTTGAAAGTCCTTTCAGTGTAAAGCGTCGTGCAATCGGCACAGAGTTTGCGAAAGCGAAGAAAAGTGATGGCTGCCACTTGTATGTGTACGATAAAACTGACAAACGCAATTATTTAATTGAAAACGAAAAGGAATGCGGCTGTTCCTGGTGGTGGTTGAGAACCCAAGGGAATCAACCCACCCGGGCATTTTTTGTTGGCCCTCGTAGCAGTGTGCGAAGTTATGGGGAGGTAACCCTGACTCGTGATGGTGTTCGCCCTGCACTAAAAATTAATGTTTAAATGGGAAGGCCAAAAATGTATAAAGAGAAAGCAATGGAAGAGATGAAGCACATTAACCAACGGCAGGGCAAAAGCCCTGTTTTTTTGTTACTATTATACGAAAGATTAATGTTGCGGTAATACCGAAAGCTTCCCCGAACGCAATTGACTCGACCCTTAGGGTGGGGTTTATAATGACCTTGAAGGTGGGATAACGGTGAAAAATCGAATAAAAATCAGCGATTTTGTGAAGTTGACTGGAAGTACATTAAAAACCATTATCTATTACCATAAGATCGGTTTACTTCCGGAACCGGAACGCTCCGCGGGAGGATACCGGTTATACGGGGCCGCGGAACTCACGCGTATGCAATTCATCAAGCACTTAAAATCCCTTGGGCTGGACCTAAAACGGATAAAAGAAATCTTAGGCGATAAACACAGTGACAAGACCTTGAGAGAGGTCCTGGAATCCTTGCGTATGAATCTGCTGAGCGAGAAAAAAAGTCTTGAGGAACGGTTAGAACAAATTGAATTATTACTGAGTGAAGACAAAGTAATACTCGATGAAGATATTTATCATTCTCCTTCTTTTCAGATGATCACGGAGATTTTGAAGCCCGAGCAAGTCGCGAATTATCAACAAACCTGCCCGGAACTCTTCGATCAACAGCGAAAAGTGTTTGGCCTTTTAGACGACTTTCAGTGGGGAGAGGATCACCGGGATACGTTTCGAGCGTTAGCCGAGCATTTTCAAGCTCACCCTGAGCAATATCAAATGGCTTTAGATTTAGGTGTGCGATTGTCGAACCTGTCTCATCTATCGGAGGACGATCCGGAAATTGAAATGCTAGCCCGGGAATCCACAGATTTTATTAAAAGCGTACCACAACTGAGGGCGTTGTTATGCAACCAGCAAGGGATAAAGCGACCCCTCACAAGCTTATACAACGATATGGCAGCCAACGTTTTGTCACCGGCTCGGATGAAACATATGCAACTCTTTCAAAAATATCTTAATTCATGATTTTTATAAAATTTTGCCTCTACAAATGATCGTTTCATGGTTATAAAAAGTCTTATAAAAAATCATTCATCCTTTATTAAGAGGATCGGAGGGGGTTTCAGTGAAAGGAGATACAGAACTGTCCAAGGGAAAAGCGTATCTTTTTCCGATAGTCATTATGATCGTGATGGGTGTCATCATCTTTCTGCCGGCTGGTTCTTTCAGGTTTTGGCAGGCTTGGATATGGTGGTGGGGTTTATTTGCACTGATGATGTTCACGACGGCATTTTTTCTGAAAAAAAGTCCTGAACTGCTGTTAAGACGAACGAAGTCTAAGGAAAAAGAAGTTACCCGCAAACCCCCTGCCATCTTGAAATTGTATTTTCTCGGATTCATTATTCCCGGTTTTGATTTTCGCTTTCATTGGTCATCCGTGCCTGTATGGATGATTATTGCTTCGAATGTTCTGGTTTTCTTAGGCTATATATTCATTATCATTGTCTTTAATGAAAACAGGTACGCTTCAACGGTTGTCCAGGTCGAGCAAGAACAATCAGTCATCACAACAGGCCCCTACGCCATTGTTCGCCATCCCATGTATTCGGGAATGTTACTCATGTCGCTGTTTTCTCCTCTGGCTCTCGGGTCCTACTGGGCAATCATTCCTTCGCTGTTGATCATACCGTCATTAATTCTGAGGATAAAAAACGAAGAAGAAGTGCTACGAAAAAAACTAGCGGGATACAACGATTATTGTTTAAAGACACGTTACCGTTTGATTCCGTCAATCTGGTAACCGATTTGAATGTAAGGTATGACATTTTCATGAATCGTTGTCTAAAGGAGCTGATACTGGTATGTTCGAAAAGCTGGTTGAAGCAAAAATTCAAGAGGCCATGAGAAATGGCGAATTTGATAACCTTCCTTTGGGCAAACCCATCGATCTGGATTACTGGGCAAGCCTTCCGGAGGATATACGCGCCGGATACATGTTGTTAAAGAACGCAGGATACGCACCAGAAGAAGTGCAATTAGTAAACGACATGGGGAAATTACGCGAACAACTGGCCGGCAACAATAAACAAGACGAAAAAGCAGTTATTATTAAAATGCTTAAAGAGAATGAATTAAAATATAATATAATGATGGAAGTGCGAAATCGGAAAAAAAGAAAACAACTAATAAAACAGAATCATGCAAGGGCAGCAGATAATCAAATCGCCTATAGAGAGTGTTGCGTTGATCGAATGAGTCAAAGAGTTTGTGATGAAAGGAAAAAGCCATGGAAGGAAACCAGGCCACTACTGTTGACGAGTACATTTCACAATTTCCTTCTGAGGTTCAAGACATCTTGAGCAGATTCCGAAAGGTGATCAAAGAGGCGGCTCCAAAAGCGGAAGAGAAGATCAGCTACCGAATGCCGACCTTTTATCTGCATGGAAACCTCGTGCATTTTGCCGCTCATAAACACCATATCGGTTTTTACCCAGCCCCCAGCGGGATCGAGGCGTTTCAAGAGGAACTATCGCAATATAAAAGCGCGAAGGGCTCGGTGCAGTTTCCCTTTGAAAAGCCCATGCCGTATGAACTTATTCGAGAGATCGTCAAGTTCCGAGTGGCCGAGAATCAAAAGAAGGCGGAAGGCAAAGGGAAAAAGAAGCAGGGTGATCGCTGATCACCCTGCTTTATCACAGCTATTTCTTGATCACAGGAATCCAAATCTCGCTCTTGTAGTTCGGGCTGCTCGTGTCCTTGCTTTCGTTCCACAGGATCTCCGGTCCGCCCGTGAGTTCATAGCCCGAGGTGGGAAACCATTCCGAATAGATCCTTGCCCAGACATCTTGCAGCGCTTTCGGAAACTCCCCGATGGCGGTAAACACCGCCCAGGTGCCGGCGTCCACAGGCAAAACGGTCCAGCGTTCCGGGACAGGCTTTGTTGTGGCGACACCGATGTACTGGTCCAGCAATGTCCCTTCCGCCCGGCCTTCCGTAAAATTGGCCGATACGCATAAGATGCCTCTCGGCTCCACATTCGAAAGTTGCTTCAATTCGATGAAGTCTTTCTCCGTCAGGCTGGCCCACATATCGTTCATTTGGGTGTTTACGCCCTCGTAAACCAGCGTGATCCGCTTCTTGATTCCGGCGATTTGAAAAGCGTCCTTTTCTACGATGCGATAATCCATTTCGTTGCCTCCCCTGATGATCAATTGAAAGGTCATGGGCGGGAATGCTTTTAAGACGACATCCCGCTTTCTGGCTTCCGTCGGCGTGACGCCATGCAACGCCTGAAATGCCCTGGTGAATGAATCCGGCGAATCGTATCCGTACTTGACGGCCAGATCAATCACCTTCACATAGCTGTTTTGAAGCTCCGAGGCCGCCAAGGCAAGCCTTCTGCGACGAATATACTCACTTAGGGTAAAACCGGATAGGAATGAAAACATCCTCTTGAAATGATACTCGGAACAACAAGCAAGTCTCGCGACTTGTTCAAAGTCAATCTCTCCGGCCAAATTCTCTTCAATATAGTTCATGGCAAGATTGACCTGTTTTAGCGCATCCACGCGCACGACCTCCTTTCTTCTGTATGATAACAAAGGTAAAATGGATATATCCGATATTATCGGCACCAGAATTGCATGGTCGCCGATCTTGCCCACGGGCGCTGTGGCGTGGGGCCTTTTATACGGATATGAACTGAGTTCACGTCGCAGAAAACCTGTTATCATCTTAGAGCACACAGTGGTAATTGGCTATTCTAAGGGTGGATATGGCGTCCTGAAAGGTGCCTTAAGCAAGCCCGATCAGTCGGGTTACTACAATGCTTTTTTTCAGACTCCCTTGTTCTTAAAAAAAACTTAGGGAAACAACCGGCATACGGATAGATAGACAATGTTAGGTCTAAATTAGAAATGAGGTAGCGTTTCAAATGAATAAAGAGATGGTTGATTTTTTACCCCTAAAGGAAATGATAGAAAAAGAACAGGAAATTCAAACAATACTAAAGAAATCGGAAAACAATATATACATTGTTCCGCTAAAAGAAGCAACAAATAGTAGTAATTTTTTGCAAATTACCTTTCGGATTAATGAAGAAACGTTGGTGTTATCATGGCTATATCTATTGCATGAAAACAAGGGTACCGGCTCAAGGATAATTGAATGGTTAATAAATTACTGCACAATGAACAATTTGAATATTTTTAAAATAGTAAATGTTGAAAGAAACAAGAAAGGTATGAGGGAGTTATGTAAGAAGTATAATTTTTTCGAAATAAAATGCAAAGAAGAATTTAGTGATTATTATTTGTACATCACACCGGATAATTATCAGGAAACCCATTTTTCGGAGGATTTGAAGGGGAAGATTCATTTTGAATAAGATAGGTAGGAATGACCCTTGTCCCTGTAGCAGTGGCAAAAAATACAAGAAATGTTGTATGAGTAAAAAGGATGATGATGAATTTACTAAACCAGTAAATTTCTTGAGAAATTACAAGGAATTAAAGCGCGAGTCAAAAATTAAACAATGCTTACACCCATGTAAAGATGAATGTTCTGAAAGGATTATTGGTGCACATTCATTACAAAACAACAAAATCTTAAAACAAATTTCTGATAATGGATGTGTATATATGCCTTATCCCAAAAACGATAACCCCTTTGCAGTCATAACAAAATGGGGGAGAAAGGAAGCTACTGTATTTACCGGTTTTTGTGGATATCACGATAACGAACTTTTTAAGCCCATTGAAAATAATACATTTGATTACAGTGATGAACACATTTTCTTATACACATACCGATGCTTTGCGTTAGGTTATCACCGGAAACTAGAAAACGTAAATTTACAGCATAAAATTTTGGGAAGAAGACCGTCACTAATAGGTATCGATGACATAGATCAACTATTTTTGGGTGAAAAGTTAGCAGTAAGTGATCTGGAAGAATGCAAGGAAGTGTTTGATCGAGCGATAATAAGTAAGCAATATAACGTTCTTACGAGTGTCGTTTGGAAATTCGAGAAAACAATAAATTTTGCTGCTTCTGGGCATACCGCATTGTGTAAAGATTTAAATGGCGAATTAGTGCAGGACATCATGGATATTCACACGCCAATGAAGCACGTATTCTTTACTGTTTTTCCTGAAGGAGATAAAACTCTTTGCCTTTTATCCTGGGTAAAAAATAAACACGATATCTTCGCGAATTACAAAAGCCAATTGTTAAATTTGTCCGATAATGAACGCATTATATATTTGAATAACTTAATACCTATGGAAGCTGAGAACATTGTTATTAAGCCGTCTGCCTGGGAATCGTTTCAAAGCGATAAAAAAGATGAGTTTGGGGCATTGATGTGGGGGATGGGACAATTTTCTGATATGATTGGAGGAGAAAGTTATAATATGTTGGAATCGCCATCATTTAATCTTTTTGAACTGTAGAAGCTAAAATCTTACTTTATCGTAGATGAAGTAATTCTAAAACAATTAATAATCAAAGAACTTTGGCGGATGTTCTGTAAATGAGCAGCCGCCCTCCAATTAGAGGAAATCATAACTGTTTGGGGGTGCTCGTATGAAATACAATTGGCTAGATGAATACTGCCTCAGCAAAAAAGGCGCTGAAAAAGACTTTCAGGTCGATTGGAACGCCACACGGTACATGATCCGAGGAAAAATGTTCGCCCTTCAGGGATGCAACAAGGAAAACAAGCCGATCATCACGGTCAAGCTCGACCCGATGTATGGAGACTTTCTGAGAAGGCAATACAACGACATTGTGCCCGGCTACTACATGAACAAAACCCATTGGAATTCGCTGTCGCTCGACGGAGATGTTCCCGACGACGTGGTCAAAGACATGCTGGATAAATCCTATGAACTCATCTTCAACAGCTTAAGCAAAAAGGTTCAGAAAGAAATCACCGGTTCAGCCGACACGCCGTAATCGTGAGCGCGAAACCAGGGGGCCGCAGTGTTGATAATGGAAAGCGCAGAACTGCGACAGACGCTCTATACCATCCTCGAAACAAAGGACGCACAAGCGCTCTTCGCCTGCATGGAAGAAAACCTGCCGTCCTTTTTCGCAACCCCCGACATCCCCGAGTTCTATCACATCCTAAAGGACGTCGATCTCTCCACCTGCCCCAACCTTACCCCGAAACTCATGCTGGCCTGGATGGCCTTTTTAAGCGGCGATCACGCCGGCCTTTTCCCCATACTAAAAAGCATCGACGAAGCGGAACTGCAGGGGCCGCCGCAGTGTTCCCTCTTTTACACCCTCAAGGCGATGGTGGGCTACCTGACCGATCCCCAGGAAGGGCTGCGCTACGCCGAGATCGCCATGGACATCCTACCCGACGGCGACACTCCCAGTGACGCTTCTTTCTACTCCGCCAATGCGCGACTGACTTACGGCCAACTGCTGGCCAACTCGGGCCAGTACCGCCACGCCGCCGAACTGTTCGCCGCCGCCTATCACCAGTTCGACTCCTTGAACCTCGCCTTTCCCGCTTCCGTCGCCCTGGTCAACGAAAACCTCAACCGGTTCAAGCTGGGTGAGTTCGCCGGCGTCATCGACCGGTGCAATGAAGCGATGATGAAGGCCGGCCGTTTTCAAGGGGAGACGCAACGCTTCTGGGACGCCTTGCACCTGCCGCTGGGCATGTGCTGCTATGAACTGAACAAGCCGAACCTGGCCATCAGGCACCTCAACGCGGCCAAGGCGTGCATCGACGCCTTCGGCCTCTTTCACATGCACGGCATGGTCGAACTATATCTCTTCAAGTGCTTTACCCTGCTGGGCGATCTGGCGGCCATGGAGCGCCTAAAAAACGAAACGATCGCCAAATTCGAAACGGTGTGCTTCCAGCCGACCGACGCGATTATCTCGTTGATGCGGATCCTTTCCTGCCCGCAGCCGGACAGCCCGGCAATCCAGCCGGATATTGAGAAGTTCGAATTGGAATTTATAAAAAACAGGCGCGGCTGCAACGCCATGATCGTCGATGTCCTCGTCTATCTCCGGCTGCAAGGCTTTAGCGATGTCGTCGCCATCGAAGACCTGGAAACGCGGCTGGAACGGCTCCGCTACATCGGCCACATCCCGCAGATCCAGACGGCATTGCTGCAAATCGCCGAACTTCACCATCTGGAAAATCGACCGCCCATCGCCTGCAACTACTTGCGAGAGGCCGTCAACATGGTTAAGGAATTCGGCATTAGCGCCTGCTTTCACGCCATGCCCCTGAGAACCCTCGGCTTGCTGCAAAAAATCGAACCCCGGCTCTTTGCGACCCTCTCCAAACAAGAAAAGGGCGCCGCCGCGCCGGCCGACGCGGTGCTCACCGCCCGCGAACGGGAGATCATGGGACTCATCGCCCAGGGCAAGAGCAACGACGAGATCAGCAAAGCCCTTTATATCGGCATCGGAACGATCAAATGGCACATCAACCACATCTTCGGCAAGTTGGAGGTCAAGAACCGGGTCCAAGCCATCGCCAAGGCGAAAAGCCTCGGTGAAATCTAGTCCTCATCAAACCCCATTCAATAGAACCCGCCTAGCACCGCTCACCTAGCCCAGCCCACCTAGTCCCGCCCACATAGCCCTGACCGAGTCCACCCTAACCCCGGCCCCTAACCTGGGTTAGGCTTTTTTCTGTTTAAAACCCGCTACAATGAAATCACCAAGCGGGAGGAGGTTTTTTAGCATGGAAACGCTGCAAAGCCATTTTCACCAGTGGGGAGCGGTGCTCTTTTTCACCGTCGTCTATGCCGTCGCTTTGTTGTTCGTGCCCTTTTACAAGAAGATGAACCGCAAACCGGCCACGGCCTACATGGCCTTCGTGCTCGCTTTTGCCATTGAGATGCATGGCATCCCCATGAGTATGTACCTGATCTCCTGGGGCATCGGCAAAAACCTGCCCGAAGGCTTCTTGTGGGGACACACCCTTTTTGACCAGATCGGCTACACGGGGATGTACCTGAACATCGCCTGCGCCACCGTGGCCCTGATTATCATCGCCAACGGCTGGTACAACATCTACCACAAATACTGGTCCAAAGAATCGGGTAAGGGGAAGGTCGTCAAGACCGGGGTGTACCGGTACATCCGCCACCCCCAGTATACGGGCTTTATGCTGCTGACCGTCGGGATGATCTTCGAGTGGGCCACGCTGCCCATGCTGCTCATGTGGCCCTTCATTGCCGTCATGTATTACCGCCTCGCCAAGAGGGAAGAGCAGGACATGATCCGCGAGTTCGGCGAGGAGTATGTCATGTACATGCAAAAAACGAAGCGGTTTATCCCCTTCGTCATCTGAATCGGTTTGCGTTCATTTGGATGAAAATAACATTGACATTCCCGTGACTTGCTGGTAAGATACAATTCCGTCACGGGTACGGCGGCGTCGCCAAGTGGTAAGGCAAAGGTCTGCAAAACCTTTATACCCCAGTTCGAATCTGGGCGCCGCCTCCAAATATTCGGGCGATTAGCTCAGATGGTTAGAGCGCTTGCTTGACATGCAAGAGGTCAGCGGTTCGATTCCGTTATCGCCCACCATTGCCTCGGTAGCTCAGTCGGTAGAGCAGAGGACTGAAAATCCTCGTGTCGGTGGTTCGATTCCGCCCCGAGGCACCATTTCACGGAGGGATTCCCGAGTGGCTAAAGGGAGCAGACTGTAAATCTGCCGGCTCTGCCTTC
>NZ_WXEY01000024.1 GCF_009877425.1 Heliomicrobium undosum
TAAAGCCCACTGCTTTTAGCGAAGCGGTGGGCTTTTGCCTTTACTCGATTTGTCAGCCGTTGCGGTTTTTATCAGAGTAGGCTTTAGTCAGGAAAATATATACAAAGAAAATAAAAGGGATCCCTCTTTTTATGAAGAAAAGTATACGCTCTGATCAGCGGCTTCCAATAGCATTCATGCTCGGTTTTCCCGCCAGATGCTCAAAAAAGGTTGCCCCCAACTGGCGTTCCAACATCTGATAGGCATTCAACGCGACGGTAATCGCCGCCTTTTCCGATGCGCAGGTAAAAGGTCCAACCCTGTTATAGTATCCTGATGATTGGTAATTGGAGCAACCGCACCAGTTCATACAATAATCGCGCAAACCGCAGGTGATACAGGACTTGTTGATCGCTTCTGAGGGATAGACGTTACAGTTTAGTTTATCCAATTGCAAACCACGTTCGACATGACCGATGCAGTGACGGTTGTCTGCGGCGCCATCGCCAACCAGTCGTTCGCAGGGAAAGATATAGCCATCCGGCGTAAAAGCAAATTCTTTTCTTCCCATATGGCAACGTTCCTCTGGTTGATAACCGCCCCGCAAAATAATGGCAATTTTGCCATCGATCAGACTGATATAGAGCGGACGTCCCTTCCGGTAGCTGTCGATATAGATAGCGCTAATTTGTTCATATACGGCGGCGATGTCGTCGGTGTCCGCTTGCGTCCATGGCGCCGAAAAGTCGGGATTTAAAAAAATGCGCTTCAATCCAAGGGAGCGGAAATATTCGACAGTGCGGGGCAATGCGCGGAAAGTCTGAGGTCCGTAGACCGCATTGACTAAAACCACAGGCAAAGTTTTTCTGGCCTGCTTGATCGTTGCTTCCACAATCGCTGACGCGGCCTCACCGTTGGGGAAGCTCCTGGACATATTGTGCAGGTCGCCGGGACCATCACAACTGATGCAGAAGCTGATGTTATGACGGTTGATAAAGTCGGCGATAGCATCCGAAAAAACAGTTCCGTTGCTGACGATGCTGAGTTCGATGGAATAGTCCCGGTAGGAGCGATGGGATTCGATTAATGCGGTGATTTCTTGAATCCGCTCAAAAGCCAAAAGCGGCTCACCGCCAAAAAAACCGATATCCATTTTTTCTCCCGGCGGGGTATTGGTATACATGAAGTCAACAATTTTTTGGGCGACATCGAGGCTCATGGAAATGGGGCGCTTTTGTATGTAACAGTAAGGACAGCGCAGGTTGCACTCCTGGGTGACTAAGAGCGTATATTTCATCGTATTCCCCTTTCCTTGGTTGATAAATATAAACCAGGGAGGTTGTCACATCCCTGGTTTAAATCGCTTATGTAAGTTTATCGACGGCAGATGAAAGTTCGACGAGCTGTTCGAAGGAAACGGAGTTGGTCTGGTTGATCCTCTCCCGCAATTTCGCTAGCATGATGCCCGAAAATTCTTTCCATTGTTCTTGATTGAGCACATAAATGTGATCATTCAAGTGCAGATGTGGGATTTTCATACCTCCGTTTTTTAATTGCAACGAGATATGTCGATCAACAGGCAGCTCTAGCTTTTTTGCGTCAACGCCTTTCATTGTATAGCTCGTTACGAGATGGTCGATGGAGGGAATTTGGTGTTTGTGGATAAACTCCTCGACTTGCTTCACGCTGTCTTTCAGGGCCGGGCCAATTAAACCCGCAATAGGTCCGGGGTCGATCATACCCGAAATAGGTCCAGGGATCTTTTCCTTGGCCGCCATAAAGCACCCCTCCTTTTCTTAGAATAAACGCAAATGTCGAACGTTGGATATTTTTCCTGATATGAGAATACAATAACTAACTATTCGCTTCAATCACTTTATAGTGTTATTGCCTAAAAAGCATAGTAAGTTACTGGATCGTCTTTACTCATCACGATTGCATGTAAACTCCCAGGCGCAGTAACAGTCGCTCTTCGGATCAGGTGGGCACTGGAGGCAGCGCGTCTCGATCCTGGAATCGATGGCCTTGGCAAAGGTGCTGTATTCGACGATGCCCACCTCTTTGCAAGGGAAGAGGTCCATCTTTTTTCTCTCCCGCGCCGTCTGCACGCGGCAGGCGATCATCCGGAAGATCAGCTTATCGGGCGATTCGCGGACGATCGATTGCTCGTTGATGAAGGCGTAGAGACGGTACTGCAGCGCCTGCGCCAAGGCGTCGAGTCCGCCATTCTCCGGGAGGCCCAAAAAGGCTTTGATCCGTTGGGCTTCGATGGGACTGAAGCGCTCCCAGGCGGCCGCGTCAGCTTCCATCGCGGCAGCCATGCCGTATTTTTTCTCGATCGCTTGAAACCAGAGGCCGTCATGGGCCAGCCAGCGTTTGGCCAAGTCCTCAATGAATGCAGAAAACTTCTCTTTGTCCCAGTCTAACTGTTTCATCATCCATACCCCCCGTATCGTCATTTTCATCATAGATTCCATCATGGTCCCCATTTGGTCCTCGTCTTCGCCCCTCATAGTCTCCATTAAGGTCCTCGTGTCAGTCCTTCGTCTTTCCCCGCTTGGTGCTGAATCGTTTCAGAAACATATACGAGCAAGAATAGGAAAAACCTTTCTACCGTTGGCTAAACTGTTGACAAAATTTTTCGAAAATTATTACAATAGTGATTGTCCAAACCATGTAGGCCTATCTCCAAGTATGTAATGAGGAGGATGTTCATGGCAGGGTTTCTGCGTTGCACCATCGGGGACTTGCTGGACGACAGGGCAAATAGGTTTGCCGACCGGGACGCCCTGATCTACACCGATTACCGGGAGATACGCCTCAACTACCGGCAGTTTAAAGAGAAGGCCGATCAGGTGGCGAAGGGGTTGATTGCCCTTGGCGTCAAAAAAGGGGAGAATGTGGCCATCTGGGCCACCAACTACCCGGAGTGGCTCTATGTCCAGTTCGGAAGCGCCAAGATGGGCGCCGTGCTGGTCACCGTGAACACCAATTACCGCGCCTACGAATTGGAGTACCTGTTGCGCCAGTCCGACGCGACGACCCTTTTTCTGATCGACGGCGTCCGCGACAACAGTTACACCGACACGCTTTACGAAATCTGCCCGGAACTACGCGAGAGCGAGCCCGGCCGGTTAGAGAGCGCCCGCCTTCCCTTGCTGCGAAATGTCATCTTCATCGGCCGCGATCCGGAGGTTAAACGCCCCGGGATGTACAGTTGGAACGAACTCCTGCGATCAGGGGAAGGGATCACTGAGGAAGCCTTGGCGGACCGTCAAAGGTTGCTGCATTGTGACGAGACAATCAACATGCAGTACACCTCAGGGACGACCGGTTTTCCCAAGGGCGTCATGCTGAGCCACTTCAACATCATCAACAACGCCAAAGCCGTGGCCGAGAGCCAGAAAATGACTGAAGCGGACCGGCTTTGCTTCCCCGTGCCCCTTTTTCACTGCTTCGGCTGTGTCATGAGTTCCCTCGCCTGCGTGGTCAAAGGCGCCGCCATGGTTCCCCTGGAGACCTTCGACCCGAAGGCCGTCTTGGAAGCGATCCATCAGGAACGTTGCACGGCCCTCTACGGCGTTCCGACCATGTTCATCGCCGAACTGGCCCAGCCCGATTTCGACCGCTACGACCTCTCGTCGCTGCGCACGGGGATCATGGCCGGCTCTCCATGTCCCATCGAGGTAATGCGCCAGGTCGTCAACCGGATGGGCGCCAGCGAGATCACCATCGCCTACGGGTTGACCGAGTTTTCGCCAGTCATCACCCAGACGACGACGGATGACCCCCTGGAGCGGCGGGTGACGACGGTGGGCAAAGCCCTGCCGGGCGTGGCGGTGAAAATCGTCAATCCGGCCACAGGGGAGGAAGTCCCGCCGGGCATGCAGGGAGAGCTCTGCGCCCGCGGTTTCGGCACAATGCAGGGCTACTACAAAAATCCGGAGGCGACGTCCGCCGCCATCGATGAAGAGGGCTGGCTGCACACGGGAGACCTGGCCGTCTGTGACAGCGAGGGCTACTACAAGATCACCGGGCGGGCCAAGGACATGATCATCCGCGGGGGAGAGAACATCTATCCGCGCGAGATCGAGGAATTCCTCTACAGGCACCCGAAAATCCGGGATGTGCAGATCGTCGGCGTCCCTGACATGAAGTATGGCGAAGAGGTGCTCGCCTGCATCATCCTCAATGACGGCGAGACGATGACAGAAGAGGAACTGCGCCAGTTCTGCCAGGGGAAAATCTCGAGGTACAAGATCCCCCGCTACATCCGCTTCGTCGACAAGTACCCCATGACCGCATCGGGCAAGATCCAGAAATATAAATTAAAGGAGTTGTACATTCAGGAACTGGGATTGACAGAGGCGCAGAAGGTGGAGACGGCATGACCGGTGCGCCTCTTTGAGAACGGTGAAGACAATCGAATCGCTTTGTGCGCCATGGCCGATGCCATGGTATTTTTTTCGGAAAGCAGCCTTCGGCAGTTGACAAAAAGAGGAGGACGCAGTATTCTCAATACATAGGATAACGATGCATTGAATCAGAATGCATAGTGATGGAATGCATAGAGACAGAATGCATAGGGGCAACATGCATCGCGTTCTTAGGCGAGTATGAGAAAGGCATACCCTCTCCGCCCAAAAAAAGGCGAGGAAAGGAGCGTGCTCCCGTTGAACGTCAACAAGGAACTCCTCAAAGGAAGCACCGTCACCATGATCCTGTCACTGGTGGATAGACAGCCCATGTACGGCTATGAGATGATCAAAGAGTTGGAGAAACTCTCTGACGGCGTCTTCGCCTTCAAGGAGGGCACCCTCTACCCGATCCTGCACGCCCTCGAATCAGAGGGACTCGTGGAGTCCTTCTGGATGGGGGAAGAGGGGGCGAGACGGAGGAAGTACTACCGGATCACCGGGGCCGGAAAGACGCGGCTGAAAGAAAAGCGCGCGGAGTGGATCTTGTTCAGTTCCTCCGTCAACCGAATCATCGGGGAGGGGATCCTATGATGCTGGAGAAACATGCCGGAGTGGCCGCCTATCTCGACGCCGTCTGCGCCCACATCCGCTGCCGGGAGGTCCACGAGCAGATCCGGATGGAGTTCCTCAGCCATATCGAAGCGGTGGTGGAGGAAGAGGTGGCCGGGGGGCAGAGCGAGCAGGCCGCCATCGAAAAGGCCCTCCGCCAGATGGGTGATGCCGCTGTGGTGGGTCGGCAGTTACATAAGGCCCACCGACCTCGGACAGAGTGGGGGCTGGTGGCGCTCGTCTCGTTGATTCTGGGCATCGGGCTTCTGACCTTGCACTCCATTCAGGCGCAAGGCTTGTTGGAAAACTTCACTGCTGTCTTGCCGTTCCAAAGAACACTCGTCTGGCTTTTCATCGGGCTGGCAGCAGCCGTCGGCCTATATTTCTACGACTACCGTAAGTTGAGAAAGCGCTCAGCCTTCCTGTACGGCGCCGTCGTCATGGTCTTGACGACCCTCCATTTCACGGGCACGGGTTATTACGGCAAGATGTACTTGATTCTTGGTCCCTTCCAAATCGACTTTTCCGGCATCAGCCCCTATCTGTTGACGGTCGCGCTGGCAGGCCTCTTCTGCCAATGGAAATGGGATGCTGTCGGATTCGGCAAAGCCCTCGGTCTGCTGACCCTGCCGTTAGCGCTGTATTTCTTCAACCGCGATGAAGGCTCGTTCTTGCTCTATCTCGTCGCCTTTCTCGTTTTAATGGCGCTGTCGGGGGCCAGGCGAAGCCAGTGGGTTTCCTTCATTGCAGGTATCGGCGCCTTCGCCGGTTTCGTTATCTTTTCCGACCCCCGCTACCCCCAGGTGTTTTTCAGTTTCCTCAACCCCGCTGCTGATCCCCAGGGCGCCGGTTGGCTGCATGTGCGGCTCCAGGAAACGATTGCAACGGCAGGGTGGTGGGGACACGGTTTTACCTTTTCCGCCCTTTGGCTTCCCGAAATCCATACGGACTTCATTTTCCCATACATGCTCTACACCTTTGGCTGGGCTTTTGGGGCGCTCCTTCTGACCGCCGTCATGCTGCTGATCTACCGCATGGTTTCTGCGGCCCGGATGATCAAAGACCCCTTCGGACGCCATCTCATCCTCGGGTTTACCGGCCTCATCGGTTTTGCCTTGCTCTGGAATATCCTCTGCGGCAGCGGGCTCACGCCGGGCATCTACATCTCCCTGCCCTTCATCAGCTACGGCGGCTCCCAACTGCTGATCAACCTGGCGGCGACGGGGCTGGTGCTCAGCGTCTTCCGGCGAAAAGACTTGATCCGAGTGGATGAAATGAATCCGAAAAAGAATTGACGACTCTCGAAAGGGCCTATTGAAGAGGCCCCTGAAAACCGAACGACAAAAGCGAAGGACGCCGCAGTGAAAAAGGCACTGCGGCGTTTTCCATGCGTAGGAGGGCGCAAAGAAAGGGGAGGTGATCCTGGCCGGTGGAGAGCGCGAAAGGCGAGAAGCACGCTGATAATCAAAAGCATGACATCGATCACATAAATAACTTACTAAATAACTTATAATTAACACGAAGAAACGAGTATGTTTGATGAGAAGGAGGGGATCCCATGATCCCGATAGGCGCCAATCTACAGAAGATCCGCAATGGGAAGCGGACTTACGCGATAACGCCCCACCTGCCAGGTGGGTTTGTCAAACCAGAGATCCTGCGCAAGTATGCCGATGCGGCCGAAAAGTACGGCGGTGTGTTGAAACTGACCTCGGCCCAGCGGATTATGATCACCGGGTTGAAGGCGGAAGACGTGGAGCACGTCTGGGCAGACTTAGGGATGCAACCGGCCATGGGATTTGCCAACTGCGTGCGCAGCATCAAGCTCTGTCCCGGCATCGCTTTCTGCAAACGGGGGAAACAGGACAGCATCAAGTTGGGCTTGGAGTTGGATCGCCTTTACCATAAAAAAGAGATGCCCTCGCGCATGAAAATCGGGGTGGCAGGCTGTCAAAACTCTTGCGCCGAAGTGCACATCAAAGACATCGGCGTTCTCGGCACAGACAACGGTTGGGATGTCTACGTCGGCGGCAGTTGCGGCGCCCATCCCCGGTTGGCGCAGAAGTTGCGCTCCGATCTGACTTATGAAGAAGTGTTGCGCCTCATCGCTGTCATCGTCCGCTATTACCAGCAGCATGGGGAAATCGAGCGGGTTGGCGAGTTCATCGACCGCATCGGCTGGGAGCGTTTTTCATCGGACGTGCTGGCGCTTTATGAAGCAGAGAGCGGACGGGAAACAGGGTGTGGTCGTGAAGCAGAGCGTGTTGAGGCAATGAAGAGCAGCGAGGCAACAGCGCGTAATAAGGAAGCAACGCCATACGAGGCAGTAAAGTCAGACAAGGCAGTAAACTCAAACAAAGCAGGAGAGAGTACCAAGGTGGCAGAGCCTGCCCATCGAGGGCCTCTCGCGGCAAGCGAACCGATCCAAGCGGACAGCATCGTTAGCGACATCATCCGGGTGTATCCGCAAACGATTCCGGTGCTTCGTTCCTTCGGCATGGGGTGTCTCGGTTGCCCTTCGGCGACGGGAGAGTCGATTGCAAAAGCGGCTGATATTCACGGCATCGATATACAGGCGCTGTTGCGTGCGCTCAATGAGGGTGTCGCGAATCAAACTGGAAGCAGGCCCGAATAAAAAAATGAGGAGGTCCTACAATGAGCGCATTTCTCGGCCCTATTCATTACTGGCTGTACAGCAAAATCCGCCGTGTCGTAGAACGGGAACAAATGGTCTATGAAAAAGCGGCGGAACTATGCAACGACACCGCAGACGAACTGCGTGCGCAGGTATGGCAGATTTACGGCGAGCCGTTGCCTGACATGCCGCTCGACCAACTCATTGATCAAGGAAACATTCACGGCTGGCTGCAGCGTCAGATCAACATTGCCGAGACGCGCGAAGCGGCGTTGATCAAAGAGATCGTCCAAACCTGCGGGGATGCGGGACGGGAAGCCGTTGAGAAGGCATTTCGTGAGCACGGTGCCATCTGCGGCCACGACGCGGCCAAAGGCAATGCCACCGCCGCTGGTGGGGCCAACGAGATCTACAAGCTTTTGAACAACTATCTGCTGAACGGGATGCCCTGCGATCAGGCGGATATGGTTAGAGAGAACGGCAGTGACAAGGTGTGCTGGGAGACGACCATTTGCCTCCAGCAGGGAAACTGGCGGAAAGCCGGCGCAGATGAATCGCTTATGAAGCAGTTGTACCAAATCTGGATCGGCGCTTTTGTCGAAGCGGTGAATCCGGCCTTTACGTACCGGCAGACGGCGGATACTTTGCGGGGAGACCGGATGAATTGTCACGAGATCGCAGGGGCGTAAACTCGTAAAACGCCAATATGGGCCTGACCGAAGACGAACTGGTCTTCTAAGACGCGATGGGAGCACTGGCAAAAACGCAGCGGTTGCTTTAACGGCCCATGACGTTCCACGATCGGATCGGTCAAGGCGGCAGGTATATTGATGTTTGCGAAGCGGACCATCCTGAATATGGGTGGAAAACCTTGCTGACATGGGATTCGGGTCTTGATGATTTTTCTGTCGGAGATGACGGCTGGATTGCTTTTTCAAAATTATCAAATGAATATGGGCCGTATAACCTCTATTTCGGCAACCTGAAAAACCGAGGCATATGGCTGTTCCAAGGCGGCAGGGGAAGCCCGGTGCGGGTGACAAGAAATGCGGACAAGGTGTTAGGATTCTCTCCCGATGGAAAGACAGTGTTGTTCAGCCGCGATGTGCCCATGCCGATAACGTATGCCCGGATTCCCGCGAAGGTAATATTATTGAAACAGCAATGATGCTACGAGTGTTCCTTCTAAATCACAAAGGCGTATGGATCATTCACAAGCGAAAGGGAGAGCCGTTGACAGCTCTCCCTTTTGCTTTTCTCGTTTTCTGTCAGACCTGTTCCTTGAGGATTTCCACCAACTTGGTCAACTCGCTGATGGCGCCGGTGAGCGCTTCCAGTCTCCCCTCCATGCGAACCAAGAGGTAGGCGGCAAGGGCCACAGGAAAACCCACGTTGGCGACGGATTGGAGAACGGTGTCCACGTGCGCACCTCCGTTATGTCAAGGCTTTTCGAGTGTTAAGGGCTGAAGGCTAAACTGAAAAAGGATTGGGTCGGGGTGTGACGATTAGGGGTTCCAGAGGTCGGTCACGTTGGACGACACCAGTCGGACGTCTTTTTTGTTGACCAGGTCGCCGCCGGCGGTGGTGAAGACGTTCGAGGCAATGATCGTGTCCATGGCCGCCGTCACCTGGGCGGGGGTGAGATCCGCTTTGGGGTCTTTGACTCGCAGAACCACTTCCCGGCCGAGTTGGTTGGTAAAGACCAGTTCCAGCGTCTCTTTTGAAGCCACTTAAAATCACCTCCTTTGCTTGCCTTTTATGGCCTGCTTTGAAGCAACCATGGGACAGTTGCGCAGGCGGGGGGCGGGGGATTAGGCTTCGATCAGTTGGTTCGTGTCGATGCGGGCGATCCGGCTGACGGGGACATTCATCAGACTGGACAGCGCTTCAGCGGCGGCGTAGACGCTGTCATCGGTCGCCGACGGTTTCAAGCCTTTGAAGTCTCGGTTTTGGAACAGGGGCTCTCCTTTGGCGCTCGTTCCCGTCTGGGCGATGAGGCGCAGGCTGGCGCTGATGGGGTTTTTGCTGACTGCCATTGTTGACCACCTCCTTTCGAACGTTTGTTCGTGTCTGCCACGGTTACAGCTTACCAGCCGGGTGGGAATTGGACAAACCTGGAGAAACGCCAGGAGAGGAAACGAGTACGAACATATGTTCGGTTTTCGCTGTCTTTCTCTTTCGATTGAAGAATTCCATATTTCGGGATTCGAGTTTCTTCGATTGTTTTGGCTGGAATAAGTTTGCGGATAGGTTCAATTTAGGTCGTTTTAGGGCGTTTGGGCTGTCAATAAGCCTGACGAAAAGCCAAGTTAAGCCTGACTGATAAGCCCCAAGTTAAGCCCGACAATAGCCCTGACGATAAGCCTGGAAGTAAGCTCGAGGAACAAAAAAAGGCCGCTGACATTATCAGCAGCCGGAAAAGGATAAAATTGGAGTTATACAGATTGGTTTAGAATTTAATTTGCTGAACTAGGCAAAACGCACCCAGGTCTCAGCCGGTTTGCGGGTGCGAGGCGTCGCGTCCTTGGCTCGTGTTTCCGGATCGAGCAGATTGTCTGTCCCTGGAAACCCAACGAAGACGACGCAGATTACCCGCGCTTCTTCGCCGATGCCGAAGGCCTCCCGGATGGACGGCTCACTCCACCCGGCTGTGGGGTGGCTGCGCAGGCCCATTTCTGTCGCCTGGAGTAGGAGGTTTTGCACCGCCAAGCCGCAGTCAAAGAGGTAGTAGGGTTTCCCATCGATAGTGGCGTCGTCTTTCGGGTTAGCAAAGACGATAAAGGCCAGGGGGGCGGCGGCGGCCCACTCGTTTCCCTTGGCGAGACAACGGGAGAGCTTGTCCAAACCCTCCTGCGACCGGACAGCAATCAACCGCCAGGGCTGGTAGTTGCGGCAGGATGGCGCCCAGCGAAAGGCTTCGATCAATTCATCGATAAAATCCGGCGGCACGGGGGTGGGGAGGTAGGCGCGTTTGCTTTCCCGTTGAACAACGGCAGGCAGGATGGACATGAACAACCCCTCCTCAAGCGGTTTTTGGATGTTAGTTGATAGGTAATACTTGATTCGCCACGGTCAATGATGGTCCTTCTGCCCCGCTTGATTCTAGCGCTTTTTCCAATCCTTTTTCTGTTCCGGTTCTTCTCATTCAAAAAGTGTATCGGCCCCTTCCTGATATGCTATCATAAAGTGATATGGTCGAAACGGGAATCTTGAAAGGTGAAAGGGGGGAGGCAGGATGCGTCCATCGTCTCCGGCGACGCCGTTGCGCAGGAAGGCCGGTCGGCTGAAACCATCGGGACCTATCGAAGATTGGCAGGCTTTCTTTCAACAGGAATTCGATCGGGCCTTTCGGCGCGGCAACCAAGCCCTCGGGCTAAAGCTCGGTTTCACTTCCGCGGAGGCCTGGGCGCGCTATGACCGGTTCATGGAGGTGTTGCAGGCCCGCAGCGCCCACTGGCCTCCTGCCTCTGTCGCCTGGTTGGGCCTCCATGGGCGCTTATACCTGCTTTCCCGGATGGAAGAGGGCAACCGGCTGGAAGGCCGGACGTATACGACAGACTTTATTCAAGGGATCACGGAAGAACTGGCCGATTCCCTCGCTGAAATCCGCGCAGGCGGATGGGCGGAGCAGGGTGATCCGGTCGTGGATGCCGCTGCGGAGACGCTTCGTTGGCAATACCTGGCTTCCTCCTCCGCCTGGGGCGTCGATTGGCTGTATATCTACCGGCTGCTCTGGATGCGCCTCTTTGACAGCGCCCAGGCTGAGACAGAGGCGGATCGGCTCGAGCATATTCTGGAAAAACCGTCAACGCCCGTTGCGGTCCGGGACCGGGCGATCCTGGCGCGGGCGCATTTCGCCATTGCCGCCGATGACGATGAAGGCGCACGGGTGCGCCTCAACCGTTTGAGTGAAAAGGGCCGATTCACCATCGTGCGGGATCTGCGCTTTTACCTGGAGGGATTCAGCCGGTTTCACCTTTGGGAGCGCCTGCTCGCCTGGCTGCGCTGGCTCGTTCCCTATGCCGGGACGGCCGATACGGCCAGCTATGAGGCGCTATGCCTCTATTGGAACCAGGCGGCCCATACATGCAACGTGCAGGAGGAGTTCTTGGAGGTTCTCCGGCGGTGGCTTCCCCGCAGCCGCCGTCTCTACAGCCACTACCTGGTGGAACGCAAACTCTATCGGGATTGGACCCAGTTATGGGTCCATCATGGGACCGCCTTTGGGGAGATCGATGGCAACGTGTTGCGCGCCGTCGAAGCCCACGAGCCGGCGCTGCTCCTGCCGCTCTTTCACCAGCAGGCGATCCGCTGTATCGAACGGAAAAACCGCGCCGCCTACCGGGAGGCGGCTGAACTGCTAAAACGGCTCAGCCGGATCTACCATCGCCTGAACCGGGGCGACGAGTGGGATCTGTATCTGGGGGAACTGACCCGCCGCTATGGCCGCCTCCGGGCGTTGATGGAAGAGTTGCGGAAAGGAACGCTGATCTCACGATGATCGCGAGCAACATGCAAGTGCATATCCGCTGGATTCCCGGCAGGGGCTTTTTCCTCTGGACCGATCGGCCTTTCGGTTATGGCACCGATCCTTTGGACCGGGCGCAGGAGTGGAAGTTCCGTCTTTTTGCCAACCATGAATCCTCCTTTTACGGTTCATTCATCGATGTGGAAGAACGGGAGGGCCAGGCGGGGCTGCTGTTGCCGCCCGGGACGGCCCTGGATTTTTTGTTGAAGCCACCGGTGAGCGACTTTTTTCACTGGCATTGGTCTCCGGATGTCCGGGAACTGCAACGGTTGGCGCTTTCCGTGGCGATAGCGCTGGCGGAAAAGCGTTGGCAACCCGATTACCGGCTATGGCTGCAGGGGCGAAGAGGCTTGCGGCTCGATTTGGGCGATGGCCGTCCAATCGATGAGGGGATAAACGACTGGACAGGTCTGCTCATCGATGAACAGGTCGCCGGTGATCCCACTGCCCGCAAGCAATGGGAGCAACTCGTCACTGACTGCCCGATGCTGCATCCCGATTATCCGAGAGAGGGGTCTTTTCTCGACGAGGCCGACTGGCTGGAGGCCATCGGCTGGACCGTCGATAGGGCGCCCTTCTCCGTCGGCCTGCGGTTATCAGAGCCGGAGGAAGATCAGGCCTGGCGGCTCCAGGTCGTCTTGTTTGATCGTGAAGATCCATCGCGGGTCATCGAGGCGACTTCTTCGGGGATGGAAGGGGACGTAGAAGACGTAGAAAAAAACCTGCCCGACTCGTGGAAGCCCTATGCCGGGCGGATCGAGCGCGCTGTCCGCAAGTGGCAGGCGCTGGCGCCCCGTCTGTTCGGGGAGGACGGACGAGAGGATGCGCCGGATCCGACGGATCCGCCGAGGCTCAAAGAGGAATTGACCGAGCGGGAGGCTTGGTCCTTTCTCGCCGAGGACAGCCTCCGCCTGGCTGAGGCGGGCGAAAAAATCCTCCTGCCCCGCTGGTGGGACGACTTAAAGCAAAAGGGGCTGCGCCTCAAGGCCGTCTCTCGTTCCATGCCGGGAGATTTCGAAGAATCCTATCTCGGCGTGGACCGCCTTGTCCAGTTTGATTGGAAACTTGCCGTCGGAGAGACGGAACTGACAGAGGCGGAGTTTCGCGAGGCCGCCCGCCAGAACCGGCGACTGCTGCGCATTCGAGGCCGCTGGGTTCAACTCGATCCGGACCTTGTTCGCCAGGCCCTCAAGGTGATGAACCGCAAAGGCGGCGAGATGGACCTCGCCGAGGTCTTGCGTTTGCATTTTTTAAGCGCCTCCGCCGGTGACGATCCTCCCGGTGACACGCCTCCCGGCGATGCGTCTCCGGCAGATCCGGCTGACATCCCTTCACCGGGCTTTTTCGACCCGGCAAAGAGGGAAACAGAACCATTCCCCGCAGTATCGATTGAAGTCGAACTGAACGAACAACTGGCGAACATGGCGGAAAAACTCTCCCGCCAGTCCGTTGGGCCGACCCTGGCAGAACCACCCGGATTTTGCGGCAGGTTGCGCCCATACCAGCGCACGGGTCTAACGTGGCTCTGGTTTTTGCGTCGCTTCGGCTTTGGCGCCTGCCTTGCCGATGATATGGGGCTAGGCAAGACGATCCAGTGGATCGCCTATCTGTTGCAGATCAAGGCCCAAGCAACAGGGCAGCCCTCGTCGACGCCTGCGACCCCCGCGCCGTCGACATCTGCCCCAGCCGCCCCGTCGCTGCTCATCTGCCCCACCTCCGTGCTCGGCAACTGGCAGAAGGAACTGGCCGCCTTCGCCCCCTCCTTGCGGGTTTACCTCCACTACGGTCCCCAGCGGCTAAAAGGGGAGGACTTCGCCCAGGCGGTGGCCCAAGCCGATCTGACGCTCACCACCTACGGGCTTGCCTATCTCGATGAGGCTGAACTGGGCGCCGTCAAATGGGACTGCCTCTGCCTCGACGAGGCCCAGAACATCAAAAACGTCTACACCAAACAGTCGGCCGCCGTCCGTCAGTTTACGGCGCGCCACCGTGTCGCCTTAACGGGAACGCCGATGGAAAACCGACTCTCCGAACTCTGGTCGATCATGGACTTTCTCAACCCCGGTTATCTGGGAAGCGCCAGCGAATTTCTCCGCCAGTTCGCCCACTCCGCCGGACGTGAAGGGGAGGAGTCGGCAGCCGGGCAGGTGCGCCGCCTGGTCCGTCCCTTCCTCCTGCGTCGGGTAAAGAGCGATCCGGCTATTGAACCGGACCTGCCTGATAAACAGGAGTCGAAGGAATTTTTGCCCCTCACGCTGGAACAGGCGGCCCTGTACGAAAACGTGATCGGCGAACTGTTCGAACGAATCGATGAAGAGGCGGGCATGACCCGGCGGGGGATGATCCTGAAGACGTTGACCCGGTTAAAGCAGGTATGCGACCATCCGGCGCTGCTGCTCAAGGAAAAATCGCCCGCCGACTTTCGCCGACGCTCGGCCAAGGCCGACCGACTGATCGAGATGGTAGAGGAACTGCGGCAGGAGGGGGACGGCTGCCTTATCTTTACCCAGTATGTAGAGATGGGCCGGATGCTCCAGGAATACCTGGAAAAAGAACTGGGGGAGAGGGCGGAGTTTCTTCACGGCGGCGTTCCCAGAGCCCGTCGCGATGACATGATCGAACGGTTCCAGTCCGGCAAAGACTTCGCCATCCTCATCCTCTCCCTGCGGGCCGGCGGTTTTGGACTGAACCTGACGGCGGCCAACCACGTCTTTCACTTTGACCGCTGGTGGAATCCGGCTGTGGAGAACCAGGCCACCGACCGGGCCTACCGGATCGGCCAGCGCCGCCACGTGCAGGTGCACAAGTTGATCACCCTGGGCACCCTGGAGGAACGCATCGATGAGATGCTCGAACGGAAGCAGGGGCTCAATGACCGCATCGTCGGCAACGGCGAGGTCTGGGTGACCGAACTGTCCACCCGGGAACTCCGGGAGATCTTCGCCCTGCGCCGTGAGTGGGTGGGACGGGAATAAGGAAGCAACTGCTTTCAAAAAAGCGAAAAAGGTAAAAAAGCAAGAGATATGCGGCCCCCACCGTCGGAAAATGGCGACAAGGAAGTTGCGGGAGGGCCGCTTTTTTTGCGTTTTCATTTGGGATGATGATGGCAAATCCATTGACTTTGACCAGACACCGTGATTATACTGTGTATAGATAAAATACACAGTAGCGAGGGGGTGCCTTTTTGACTCCGATTACTCTTTCTCCGACATCCCCCATACCCTTGTACGACCAGATCACCAAACAGATCAAGGATGCAATCCTGCGGGGCGACCTGGCGCCCGGTCAGGCCCTTCCCTCCATCCGCCAACTGGCCCAGGAGTTGGGGACGAGCGTGATTACCGTCAAACGGGCGTACCTGGAACTGGAGCGGGAGGGGATGATCCTGACCCGCCAGGGGCTGGGCTGCTTTGTCGCCCCGGTGGAAAAAGGACACTTGGAAACGACCCGGCGCGAGTCTGTGCTGGCCCCGCTGCGGCAGGCCCTGGCTGAAGCAAAACGTCTGGGCATGACGATGGAAGAGGTCCGGCAACTCTTTGCGGAACTGCTGAAGGAGGAAGAACGATGACATCCATCTTGACCATCGACGGCGTTACAAAACGTTACGCGTCCTTTATGTTGGAGAAGGTGTCATTGACACTGCCCCCCGGCGCCATCATGGGCTTGATCGGCCCCAACGGCGCCGGCAAGAGCACCTTGTTCAAGGCCATCCTGAATCTGGTGCGCATCGACACCGGTTCCATTACCGTTTTCGGCCTCGATCACCGGCGTCATGAGCAGGCCATCAAGCGCCGCGTCGGCTTTGTCAGTGAAGAGATCCCCTTTTACGACAGTCTCACCGTGGCGGAACTGTCCCGTTTCGTCTCCTCCTATTACCCCACCTGGGATGACGCCCTCTTCGCCGCTCTGCAAAAGCGCTTCGCCCTGTCTGCCCATAAAAAGGTGGGCGACCTGTCCAAGGGGAACAGGATGAAACTCTCCCTCTGCCTGGCCCTGGCCCACCGCCCGGAACTTCTGCTCCTCGATGAGCCGACAGCCGGTTTGGACGCGGTCGCGCGGCGGGAACTGCTGGAGGAGATGCTCGACGTCATCCAGGAGGAAGACCGGTCGGTCCTGTTTTCCTCACACATCACCGCTGATGTAGAACGGGTGGCCGACTATGTGACCCTGATCCATCAGGGGAGGGTCTGCTACACGGGATTACGCGACGACCTGCAGGGTTCCTGGCGGCGGATCCTGATCAGCGGCGACTTTCCACCCGAGGCGCGGCCCCATCTGGTCCATGTGGAGCCTCGCTTCGGTGGATACGCAGGCGTCACCGGCGACATGGATGCGCTCCGCCGGTCCTGGCCCGGCGGCATCCCTGCCGGCGTTGCTCTAGAGGCGATCAGTTTAGAAGAGATCCTGATCGCCCTGGCCAAGCAATCCTCAGAACAGGGCGCCTGAGCGAGAAGGAAGGGAGAGACCTTGCATGTGGCAACTGGTAAAAAAAGATTTTCAAGCCCAGAAAAAATCGCTCCGGTCGCTGGGGCTGCTCTTGCTCGGGATCACCGGGTTGATCCTGAGCGGCAAAGCGGAGCCCACCCTGTTTGGAGGCATTTGGGGCATTTTGACGGTCATGTTTACCTTGAGCTATACCAACGGGACGATATTATATGAAGAAAAGAGCCGAGGCTACCTCTTTTTGCGATCACTGCCCCTCTCGCCGCGCCAGATCGTCGCGGCCAAGTTTATGGGCGGGCTGCTGTCTGCCCTGGCGACAACCTTGATCGTGGGCATTCTGCTGACAATTGCCCAGATGATCTACCCCCCGGAGAGCCTGATCCCGCCGTTCGCGGCCTTTATCTATCTCGGCGTGACCTTGCTCTTCAACGGGTTGGTGCTGATGCTGTCTTTTCGCTTCGGCTATATGAAAGCGCAGCGGTTCTTTGCATTGATCGCCCTGTCGCCGTTGATTTTCATGGCCTTGCCCAAGGGATGGCTGAAAGGGTTCTTTTATGGACCGGCCATGTATATGGCTGCCCATGTGGAGGCGACTGTCGCCGGGTTTGTCCTTTGCGTAGCGGTCTTTTTATCGGCCGCCTTTCTCTACAGCATCCACTGTTTTCAGGATGCCGATCGGCTCGACAGTCTGCTAAAAAATTGATGAAAAAAAGGAAAACAAGCGCCCAGATTGTAAACCTTTCTTGTAACATTTTTTGCCGTTCAAGCGTCTAGTGGGTAGGGCGCTTTTTGCCGGAGCGTTGCGGCGATGATTGCCGGAACGTTCCGGTAATGACTGCCGGATCGTCATGTCGTGATGGACATGCCTTCCGGCGACTGTTCGGAAGAATGAAGCGGAGGAGGAGCATCGTTGAGCCGGATCGTGATCAAAAACGCGCGGATCTTGACCATGGCGACAGAAGCGCCGCAGATCCTGGAGGGGGACATCGGCATCGAAGGATCCTGCATCCGGGAGATCGGCCGCATCGATGCCAAGATGGTTGGGGACGACGCCGTCACCGTCATCGACGCGGCGGGAAAGGTCGTCATGCCAGGCTTAATCAACTGCCACAATCATGCGGCGATGGCGCTGTTTCGCGGCTACTCGGACGACCTGCGCCTTATGGAATGGCTGAGCCAAAAGATCTGGCCTGCCGAGGAACGCCTCGACGGCGACGCCGTCTATGCCGGCACGATGCTGGCGGCGGCGGAGATGATCAAATCAGGCACGACCACCTTTGCCGACATGTATTTTTTCATGGACGACGTGGCCCGGGCGGTGCGGGATGCGGGGATGCGGGCGACCCTTTGCCAGGGCCTCCTCTTTATCGACAATCAGGCCGAGCGGCGGCTGGAGGCTACCCGCCGGCTTTTCGCCGACTGGCATGGGAAGGCGGAGGGACGGATCAAGGCCATGGTTGGCCCCCACGCCCCCTACACCTGTCCGCCTGACAAGCTGCAGGCCGTCATGGCCCTGGCAAAGGAATTGCAGGCCGCCATCCACATCCACCTCTCGGAGACGGTCGAGGAAGTGGACCAGATGTTCGACCGGTATGGCAAATCGCCTGTCCGTTACCTGGCCGATCTGGGACTCTTCGCCGAGCACCATGTGCTGCTCGCCCATGCCGTCAACCTCTCCCGCGATGACATTCACCTGCTCAAGGGACTTAGAGGCGGCGTCTCCCACAACCCCGTCAGCAACCTCAAACTCGGCTGCGGTGTAGCGCCTGTCTTGGAACTGCGCGACAAGGGAGTCGCCGTCGCCCTGGGCACCGACGGGGCGGGCAGCGCCACAACCCTCGACCTCTTCGAAGAGATCAAGGCCGCCGCCTGGCTGCAGAAAAACCGCACAGGCGATCCCACGGCGGTGACAGCCTATCAGGCCTTGCGCATGGCCACCATCGAGGGCGCACGGGCGCTGGGGCTCGCTGACCGGATCGGGAGCATCGAGCCGGGCAAACAGGCCGATCTGATCCTCATCGACATGAACAAACCCCACCTGTTCCCGCAGAACGACATCTGCGCCCTGCTGGCCTACGCCGCCAACGGCGCTGACGTGGACACCGTCTTGATCGATGGGAAGGTGGTCATGCAAAACCGCCAGTTGCTGACCATGCATGAAGCCGATGTGCTTGCCGAGGCTGCCGCGGCGGCCCGGCGGGTCATTCGGGATTAAGCGTTTTAGCTGGACAAACCGGAGTTGCATCAAAAATGGAGAGGACTTGACCAAATTGCTGCAATCATGGAAACCCCGCTTGCAAAGTCTGTGGAAGCGACGCAAAAAGTGGATCGCAGCGGCCCTGGTCGTCGCCGTCGCCGGGGGCGCCTGGGCGGCGCTGCGGCCCGCCAAGGGACCGGCCGGCGTGCCTGTCAGCGTCCGGGAGGTGACCAGCGGGGATCTGGAGGTATCAGTCGTCGTTTCCGGCAAGATCGAGCCCTATGCCAAGGAGAACGTCACCGCCCGCGTGCGGGGGCGGCTCGTGAAGGTGCTTGTGGAAGCCGGGCAGATGGTCAAAGCGGGCGACGTGCTGGCCCTCATCGACAAAGAAGACCTGGTCCGCAAGGAGTCAGACGCCCGGGTCAACCTGGAAGTGGAGCAACTCAGCCTGGACAAAAGCCGCAAGACAGCGGAATACGAACTGGCCAAAGCCCGGGAGACGGCGGAACAGAGCCGGAAGAAGATGGACCTGGAAAAGAAAAACCTCGACCGTGTCCAGGCGCTCTATGACAGCGGCGCCGCCACCCAAAAGGAACGCGAAGAAGCATTACATACCTATGAAGACGCCGCCGCCCAGCACCGCAACGACCTGCGGCGCGTCGAATCGATTGAGACGAACGACCTGGGAACAGAGATCAAACTGCGGGAGGCCCAGATCCGTCTAAAGCGCCAGGAGTGGGAGACAAGCGCCCGTGACCTGGACGAGTCAGCCGTCAAAGCGCCCATGGACGGCATGGTTTTGGAGGTGCCCGTCGATCCCGGCGATTACATCGCGCCGGAGACGAAGATCGCCGTCCTCGGACGGACAGACCGGCTGAAGATCAAAGCCGATGTGAGCGAGGCCGACCTCCCCTTGATCAACGCCGGCATGGCGGCGCAGGTCACCGGACCCGCCCTGGGAGATCAGAAACTGAGCGGCAAGGTAACCGTCATTTCCCCGCAGGCCGTGACGAAAGAAAAGGAACAGACGGAGCGGACGACGGTTCCCGTCACTGTCGAAGCGGACAACCCCGGCGGCGCCGGCCGGCCGGGGACGAACGTGGACCTGCGCATCCAAGCGGCCCGGCTGACCGGCGTGCTTACGGCGCCCCATGAAGCGATCCGCGAATCGCGGAGCGGAAAGGAAACCCTCGTCGTCCGCGACGGCAAGGTCGCCCTCTGCCCCGTCGAAACGGGCATGGCCAACGACATGGTCATTGAGGTGAAATCAGGCGTTCAAGCCGGCGACCTGTTGATCCTGAACCCGCCGGAGGATCTCCAGGAGGGGACTCCTGTAGCGGTGCTCCCGGTTGGCGCCCGCCCGCCCAGCCTGGGGGTGAGGTGATGGTGAACGAGGCTGATCAAGCGGTCGAGGAAACGGCGCCAAGCGTTATCAGCCATGCGCCCATCGTGCGCCTCGAAGGCGTCGGTAAGACCTACCAGACGGGCGCTGTGGCTGTGGAAGCCCTTAAAGAGGTCAACCTTGACGTCTTTGCCGGAGATTTCCTAGCGATTATGGGCCCCTCCGGATCGGGCAAGTCGACGTTGATGAACATCCTGGGCTGCCTCGATCGGCCGACAGCGGGGCGCTACCTGCTTGACGGCCAGGATGTGTCCACCCTGGATGATCGCCAGTTGGCCCGCATCCGCAACAAAAAGCTCGGCTTTGTCTTTCAAAACTTCCAACTCCTCCCGCGCATCGACGCCATTGCCAACGTCGAACTGCCGATGCTCTACGCCGGTCTGGGGGGGAAGGAGCGCCGCCGCCGCGCCGAGGAGGCCTTGGCCCGGGTCGGCCTGGCCGAGCGGATGGGACACAAGCCGAACGAATTGTCCGGCGGGCAGAAGCAGCGCGTCGCCATCGCCCGGGCGCTCGTCAACCAGCCGCTGATCCTTCTGGCCGACGAGCCGACAGGCAACCTGGACTCCAAGACGAGCGTCGAGATCATGGAGATCTTTCAAGCCCTCAATGCCGAGGGAACGACGGTCATCATCATCACCCACGAGCCGGACATCGCCGCCTACGCCCGGACCCATGTCACCTGCCGGGACGGCCGCGCCGCCCTCCGAAGGGGGGACGCGTGATGAACCTGGTCGAACTGTTCAAGGTGGCCCTGCAGGGGATCCGCGTCAACAAGCTCCGTTCCAGCCTGACCATCCTCGGTCTGGTCATCGGCATCGCGGCGGTCGTCACCGTCGTCACCGTCAGTGAGGCCAGCCAGGTCTATCTGAAACAGCAGGTCGGGAAGTTTGGATCGACCATCTTCACCATCTACCCGCGCTGGGATGACCAAGACAACCCCATCGACATCGAAGACATCACCATCGACGATGCGAACGCCATGAGGGAACTCATCCCGGAACTCACCCATGTCAGTCCCATGACCCAGTTCCAAACGATGATGGAAGGCCCCAAAGCCAAAAAACGGGCTACCATCTACGGCGTCAACGAACACTACTTCTCCATCCGTCGCAACCTGAAAATCAGCCAGGGGCGATTCCTGAACGCCAGCGACATTTCGGGCGCCCGCGCCGTCGCCGTCGTCAGCAAGGAACTGGCCAAAGAGATCTTCGGCCACACCGATGTGGTCGGGTTGACCGTCAAGTTTCAATCCCGCACCGTCACCATCATCGGCGTCTCCCAGGAGGACAAGTTCGCCCTCGATCAGGACAGGAGCCTGGACGCCTATGTGCCCATCTCCTTTGCCCAGTACGCCTTTGACTTCTCGCGCATCTTTGCCATCGAGGCGGCCGCCGAGAGCGACGGGTCCGTGTCAACAGCTGTTGAAAAGGCAAAAAACCTGCTCAACCGGCGGCACCGCACCCACGACCACTACCGCATCAGCAGCGTCCAGGACGCCATGGGCCAGATCAACCAGGCGACCGGCGCCGTCGCCGGCGTCCTCTCCGGCGTGGCCGCCATTTCTCTCCTGGTCGGCGGCATCGGCGTCATGAACATCATGCTCGTGTCCGTGACAGAACGGACCCGGGAGATCGGCCTGCGCAAAGCCCTCGGGGCCGAGCGGCGGCACATCCTGCTGCAGTTTTTGATGGAGGGCGTCGTCCTCTGTCTCTTCGGGGGAACGCTGGGCGCCATCGTGGGCATCGGCGGCAGTTGGGCGCTGGCCAGCCTTGTCAACGTAGAAGCCGCCTTCTCTTGGACAGGGCTGATCGTAGCCTTCGCCGTCTCCAGCCTGATCGGGATCTTTTTCAGCCTCTACCCGGCCAACCGGGCGGCGAAACTGGATCCGATCGATGCGCTCCGTTACGAATAAATCGCCTCTAAGACACCGCCAAAGATAAACGAAAAAGGATGGAGCGCCCTTCGAGGAAAGGGGCGCTTTTTTATGAAAAGCCATTTTCATCATCGCCTGTGATCCGAGGGTCATGAAAGTTTTGTGTAGAAGCAGGAATTTACTGATTTAAATGGAAAGTAGCAATATTGTGAAAAAACTTATCATTGCTTGCCGTGGGAAATTCAGCCGCCGACCGTAACGACAACGTAGGAGAGCAGTAATAACATAGGCAGATAGGTCGAAACAATGGAGGTTGGTATGATGCTTTCCAAACGGTACGGCGTTGGCGATGTGTTGAAGCAGGATGTCTATTCCTTACAGGGTCACCTGCTGATTCCCCGGGGCGCAATGATCAGTGAACGTCTCATGGCGCAAATCCATAAATGGGAGGAGATCGGGGTGCTGATTGATAAAGTGCCTTCTTCCGGATCTCGCAATGCCCAGGAGCCTGAGTCGGACGGTGAAGATATCTGCTTTCTGCCCCGGCGAAAAAGCAAGGAAGAAGATGTCCTCTATCATCAAGCGATTGAGACGGTGCGCGATGTTTTCCTGGATATCCGCGCAGGGCATGTTTTTAACCAGCAGGCGGTCCAGGAAAGAGCATCCGCTATCGTTTCGTCGGTCATCCACGATGAGAAGGTCGGTTTTCGGCTGAACCATCTGTGGCAGGCCGATGACTACACCTTGCACCATTCCGTGGACGTTTGTCTTCTTTCCACCCTGATCGGGCTCAGCATCGGCATGGATCGGGAAGAACTGAATGAACTGGCTGCCGGCGCCATCCTTCACGATGTGGGGAAGATCTATATCCCGCGCAGCATCCTCAACAAAAAGGGCGCCCTCAGCAACAGAGAGTATGAGACGATCAAAAAACACCCTGTCTTTGGCGTCAAGTATTTTCAGGAGACCGGCATGGACCTCTCCGACGCTCAGTTGTATTGTATCCTTCAGCATCACGAGCACTGTGACGGGACCGGCTATCCTCAGGGACTGCGCTACCCACGGATCCATCTGTTCGCCCGCATCGTCGCTGTGGCCGACGTGTTCTCGGCGTTGACGGCCGGGCGCCCGCACCGCGCTCCCATGGACCAGTTGCACGCCATCGACATCCTCTGCCGGGAGTCGCGGAGCCATCTCGACATGCACATCGTCAGCATTTTGATCAACCGGCTGCGAGACCTGCTGCTGCACACGCGGGTCCGCCTCAACACCGGCGACGAGGGCTATGTGGTTGACTTTTTTGAAAGCTCGCCGCTGCGCCCGACGGTGCTCGTCACCCAGGATGCCTTCGGACGCAAGGTGGTCAGCCCCTACCTGGTCCACCTTCGTCAGGAGCAGGAACTAAGTCTCCAGGAAATCCTTTCTGGGAAACAGGCGTAGCAGAGAGTAGCGCATATGAAGGAAGCCACCCCGGCTCTGGGGTGGCTTTTTTATCCGGCAGGGAAAGTCCGGCCCGGCGTGGAAAAGGGAGGGTTAAAGCACTGAAGATCAATCCGGCAGAAAGGTGAGCGAAAACAGGTGAAACGCTTTACGGTCCGCGCCTTTTTTGACGGCATGAATCGCATCCTGGAAAAGGAAGCTAAAGAGGGCCTGGCCGCGATCGAATTCCGCGTCAAAGCTGAACTGCTTCCGGAGCGGATGCCCATCGGCCAGGCATGCCTCTGGTCGGTCCTTGACGAGGAAGGTCGCACCATGTACTGGATGGTTCCCGAGCACCTGGCTTCTCGTTTTCAGCCGGGCATGGTCGTTGCCGCCGTGGGCCATCCCGTCGTCTGGCCTTCGAGCAAGCGAGGCAAACGGCTGGAATGGCTGCAGGTGAAGAACCTGGAACCGCTCTCCCTGGGTGAGACGCCCCGACGCCTGCAGGCGAAGCGCCTAGCTGCCGAGGGGCTGTTGGGTCGCCGTCCCCGGCGGGAGTGGCCTGTCGACGCTGCGCGCGGGTCGGTGCGCCTTCACCTGGTGATAGGGGACAAGGACACCGCCTTGCCGGGCCTTCGCCATCAACTGCGCAAAGGGCGCCGTTTTCAGTTGCAGGTGCATGCGACTGACATGAATAAGGCCGATGAGGTGGCCCTCGCCATCACGGAGGCGGCGCGGGTCGGCGGACAGTTTCTCCTCCTCGTCCAGCAGGAGGCCGACAATTTCCTGCTCTTTGATGATCCGGCGGTCTTGCGGGCGCTGTCCCAGAACCGCCTTTATACCATCCTCGTCCAGCCGGACTGCAAAGTGAAGCCTTTTGGCTACTGGTGGGCTGATGAGTGGCTCGACAACCCCCATTTGGCCGCGCAACGCATCGTCAGCCGCTGTTGGTCCATCTGGAAAGGGCCCCGCGAGAAGGAGCGTTTGAAACAGGCCGTCCTGGACCAGACCCAGAAAGACCGCTCCCGCTTCGCCTCCGAATTGAGCCGGCTACGGCGGGAGAACAGTGAACTTGCAGACCAGTTGGCCAACCTCAGTCCGCAGCGGATCGAGGAACTGGAGAATCGCCTCAGCGAGGCCGAGGGTGAACTGAAGCGTTCTGAGGAGCGTCGTCGTGTCATCCTCGCTCAGTTGTTCGACCTGGAACAGGAACGGGATGACATAAAACGCAAGCTGGACCTGTCAGAGGGCGGGGGCATCGTCGCGGAAGCGCCCGTCGATCTGTCGGCCGAGGTGGAAAAGGTCCGCCGCCAGGAGGAGTACCGCCGCATGCTCGTCGAGGACGAGCGGGACCGCCTGGAGGCCGAAAACAAGCGACTGCTGGCCCGCCTGGAAGAGACGGCGCCCCTGGTGGTGGAGGAACTCCGCCAGAAGGCGGCCGTTGCGGAGATGGAACTGGGCCGCTCGGAGGAGCGGCGCGAACAGTTGTCCGAGTTTCTCTTCCTGCTGGAGCAGGAGAACCGCGAAATGAAAGGCCGGCTCGGCTTTCGGGAAGAACTGGAAACGCCATCCGATGGCCGCCCCCGCTCTCCCGAGGAGGAACTGATCATCGGCAAGGCCCGCCTCTACGAGGAGATCCACGACCTGCTGGTGAAGGAGGAACTGGAGCGCCTCCAGCGAGAGGTAAAGCGGCTCCGCGACCTCATGGCGTCCTGCTCGCCGGCCTTGCTCACGTCATTGCGAGACGAATTGGAGATCACCCGCGCCCAGTTGGAGCATTCGGAAGCTTTGCGGGAGGAACTGCAAAAGGGACAGGAGAACATGCGCCAGGAGTTGCGGCGGGTGCGCGACGAGCGGCTGGGGATTGGCGGCGCGCGAATAGGCGAGGAAAGCACAGTTGCTTCGAAGCAGTCGGAGAAGTCGTCCCGTAGGGATGAAGCCGAATTCGTGGCGGGACTGACGGCCTCGTCCGATCTGACGACGAAAGGTGAAACCGGCGAAACGGCGCAACGTGACCGGGAGCAAGGGGCACAGGCGCCAGGGACGCAGGGGAGAGGGACCCAGGATCTAGAGACGCAGGAGCAAGGAGAACAGACGGAAGACCTGCTGGGGAAGGCCGTGGAGTTTTTCCGTCACGGATTCCGGTTGGGGCGGAAGAGGTAAAACGAAGTAAAGATCTACGAGAACGTAACCCTCTGCTAAAGACGCATGCGCAAAAGAAGGTGGAGATATGAAAACCTTCATAAGGGTGGGGGCTTTTCTGCTGGTTGCGTGGCTGTTGGTTACGGCCTATTACTACCGAGGCTACCCCTTTTTCCGAAATAGTACATGTTCCAGCAAGAGAACCGCCACCACCCCAACGACAAACCCATTCCCCAAAATCGGACGCCACATCGCCGGGAATCCGGCGGTCACGGCCGGAGGCAAAAAGGAGATCACCGTTCCCAACAGAACAGGCAAACCGACGATATACCCATTGTCCATCGACAATGGGTTTTCTGATTCATAGATGATCCGCAAGCCCGTCGCCACCTGGGCGCACATGATGTACAGGAGCAGTGTGCCGATCACTACGGGCGGGATGTTGCCGAGCCAATGAATCACCGCAGGAAAAAAGGAGATCAAGAACAGGAGGATGGCCGTGGGCGCCAAGGTGAACCGGGAAGCGCAGCGTGTTGAGGCGATGACACCGGGGCTTAAGGAAAAATTGACAGGGCCGATGACACCCAGGAAGCCGGAGAGGATATTCATCAGACCGGTCACCGTCACCCCCCGGCTGATCCGCGCCTGCATTTCAGTGGCCCCCACCATCGAACCGACCGATTGCATGGAACCGAGGTCATTGATAAACAGCGCCAGGTACGTAAACAAAAACGATACGATCAAGGCCGGTTCAAGGGAGAAATGCAGCGTAAACTCATGAAAAAAAGAGGCGAAGGTCGGGACAGCGCCGGCGCTTCCCGACATGTCGACGGCGGCAGGGGAGAAGACGAGGAAATAGACGAGCGAACCGGCCAGCATCGCCCAGATGATCAACGTCGATTTCCACAGTCCCGTCAGCACCCGGCTGATCGACACCAGAACCGCCAGAAAGGCCAGGGAAAAGAGCAGGTGCAGCGGGGGAGATACCCCCGTTCCCGGCGCGATGATCAGGTTCATGATCGTCGGCAGGAGCGTAAAGGCGATCAGCAGCAGGATGACGGCCACCACGCGAGGGGGAAACAAACCTTTCAGGTGATCGAGCCATCCGGTGGCGCCGGCGAGGGTGAGCAAGCCGCCGCCGATTATCGTCGCCGTGTACATCGCGTCGATGCTGCTGCCGGCGTTGGCGGTGATGCCGATGAGCAACACCGAGGCGGGACCGGTGATCAGGGGGAGGCGATGGCCCCGGTAGACCTGGATGAGCAGCATCACTGCTGTCGTAAAAAACAATTTTTGCAGGTACAGGATCTGCGCCGCCGGATCGGCGAAATGCGACGCGGCTACGATTTTCCCGAGGATGATGATCAGAGGGACGGTGATGGCCAGCCACTGGAGGCCAAAAATCAGGTTCTCTCCCAAGGGCGGGCGTTCATCCAGGCCGTAACGGTATGATGGCTTGTCCAACAGGCTCACTCCAAGCATCTCGTCGTCATTTCTTCAAAAACAATAACATGCCTCAACAAGGAGCGCTATTTCCTATCCGCCTGCCGGCAAATAAATATGCCACAGGCGGTTTTTCATGCAGTTTATCATGAGAAGGATTTAGGCAAAAGCTGTCGAATCAAATCAAACGTTTGGTTTAGAAATATTTATCAATATATGCAAAGGAATGGGTGTGATGAAACTCCCACATTGTCTAAAAATCGCCTCTTTTTAGCAGCTAGCCTCCTGATCAGCCCGATCAGTTTTGCCAATGAGGGTATTCCCGCGAAAGGGGACGAGGGCCACAGCCCGTCGTAGAACCCCTACGGTGACGGCGGAAGCAGCGTCACTTACGAGTGGGGTCCTGATTACAGCAAAAAGCCGGTCGAATCCTTCTGGATCAACCTGGAGACGGATGCGAAGACAGGCCGGGTCATCCGATACAATGTGCTGAGCGATCAACAGGGGAATCAGACGAAGGCGATCACGGACGAGGAAGCCGACAAAAGGGCGATGCAGTTTTTCACATCCCCAGAACGGAAAGAGTACCTGTTGCAGCGGACGAAAATCAGACCCCGGCCTGACTGGGTGGACAGCAGCAAGCTCGATCCCCACCCGAAGCCGACCTATGAGTATTATTTCAGGCATACGAAAAACGGTATTCCCATCGAAGGCTGCCTGGATTCGGTAAGCGTTGACGCCGTCACCGGCCAGATCGTCGGTTATAGCACGCGAGGGGTGAAAGAGGCGCCCCTGCCGGAAGCGAAGGGGATCATCACCCCGGAAAAGGCGAAAGCCGAGTACATCAAACATACCCCGCTGCAGGTGACCTAAACCTGGTCGAACTATTACAATCTCATCGCGCCGGCGCCGCAACTCGTTTACATTCGCGATTGGAAAGCGGGCGTCATCGCCATTGACGCCGTAACGGGCATGCCCATAAAAAACCTGCCCTAAAATACGCGAATAGCGTACGCGCGAAGAGGTGGGAAAAGAGAGCCCTTGCCGCAAGCAAAAGGCGTCATCGCGCCGGAAAAAGCGAAAGTCGAATTTCTCAAACATGTTGCCCTGCAGCCATACTATGTCTGGCCCTCCTATTATGACGCGCTGGTGCCGGATCCCAGGCTGGTCTATGTCCCTGAATGACCCCTTTTGCCGACAAAGGAAGCGCAGGTGAGAGAATGTTGAAGTGGCGAAAAGTAATCTTGTTGACGATCGCAACGCCGTTGCTATTTATCGCGATTTTCGCTTTTGTCATCGGTTCGAAATTTTTCTTTCTTTGCCCCCTGGGTTGGAAAGAATCCAACCCTTTGGACAACGCCAAAGACAAACACCTTCCTCCCACAAGAATCTCCATCATCGCCTGTGATCAGGACGAAAACATCGCGGGGCCAAAGCAACTATTGACGGATGATCCATCAGTGATCCGCAAGATCACCGATGAATTGGATTCCCTTGTCATCACGAACCTGAAAGACCTGCCGAAAAAAGAACCCTATTATGAACTCCATTATGAAAGAGAACCGTCCGAATTGGTGTATCCTTTTCGCTATTACCCTCGCTCCGATATCGTCAATTTTTGCGGCCCCACTGAGTATGGAGACATTACGAGTTTTCGGGCAAGTCAGGAATTAAAAAAACAAATCCGAGAAAAGGGTTTTTAGCGGGGTACGTAAGCCCATCCCTCTCCGGGCATCCTACAAAGGGAGGTGATGGGCTTTCTTTGCAGAACGTCACCAGGCTCCCGGTCTGAGCGAAGCGGAAGATCTGGCGTTGCTGATGGCCATCCAACAGAGCTATGAACAATCGGCCTGGGATACGCGGCTGTTTATGCGACGAGTGCAGCGGGCCGGTATCACCATTCCCCCCGATGTTCAGGAACTGCTGGAAGAACGGATCGAAACAGCGATTGCCGTCTCCGAGTCTTCCCAGAACGAGATCCGGCGACGAAGAACCCATCGGCTCTTATAGGCGATCTTACCTTCGGGTGAGGTCGCTTTTTTGCTGTTTAGCGTGCTTGCTGTAGCCGTAGCCCTACGAAGAACGATTCGGCGCAGTCAAATTCTGAGTTCATTAAAAATCGCTGGTTAATCGGAAAACTGTCTAGTAATTCCGAAAAATATTCTTGCCGCCTCCTCCCTCAACTCTGTACAATGGATCCATGGTCGCTGACAAAAAGCGCGACAGATTGAAGCAATGTTCCATATGAGGAGAGGAGAGACGAGCGTGAGCGAACCGATTCGCAAAATCATGCTGGACGAGAAGTCCATTCCTACCGCTTGGTACAACGTACAGGCCGATATGCCGAACCCAGCCGAGCCGGCCCTTCATCCCGGCACCCTGCAGCCCCTGGGACCGGCCGATCTGACGCCCATTTTTCCGATGGAACTGATCAAACAAGAGGTCAGCACCGAACGCTGGATCGAGATCCCCGAAGAGGTGCGGGAGTTGTACAAGCAGTGGCGGCCCACGCCTGTCTACCGCGCGACGGGGCTGGAAAAGCTCCTCGACACGCCGGCAAAAATCTACTACAAGTACGAGGGGACAAGCCCCGCCGGCAGCCACAAACTGAACACGGCCCTCCCGCAGGCTTACTATAACAAAGCGGCCGGCATCAAACGGCTGGCTACGGAAACAGGCGCCGGCCAGTGGGGAAGCGCCCTGTCGCTGGCCTGCACCTTCTTCGGCCTGGAATGTGTCGTCTACATGGTGAAGGTCTCCTACAACCAGAAGCCCTACCGCAAATCCTTTATGCAGGTCTATGGCGCCGAGGTCATCCCGTCGCCGTCGATGCGCACCGCCTCCGGCCGCCAGGTCCTGGAGGCGAATCCCGATTCTCCCGGCAGCCTGGGCATCGCCATCTCGGAAGCCGTCGAGGACGCCGCCTCCCGCGAGGACACCAATTACGCCCTCGGCAGCGTTTTGAACCATGTCATCCTGCACCAGAGCGTCATCGGCCTGGAGGCGAAAGCCCAACTGGCCATGGTCGATGAATACCCTGACGTGGTTCTCGGCTGCTGCGGCGGCGGCAGCAACTTCGCCGGCATCGCCTTCCCCTTCCTGGCCGACCGCTTCCAGGGCAAGAAGGTGCGCCTCGTCGCCGTCGAGCCCGATGCCTGCCCGACGCTGACCAAGGGCGTCTTCGCCTACGACTACGGCGACCTGGCCAAGTTGACGCCGGTGGCCAAGATGTACACCCTCGGCCACGACTTCGTGCCCCCCGGCTTCCACTCCGGCGGTCTCCGCTACCACGGCGACTCGCCGCTCGTCAGCCAACTCTACCATGAGGGCTTCCTGGAAGCCCAAGCCTATGGACAGACGGCCATCTTCGAAGCCGCTCTTGCTTTCGCCCGCAGCGAGGGGATTATCCCGGCGCCCGAATCGGCCCACGCCATCGCCGGCGCCATCGCCGAAGCGAAAGCGGCCAAAGAGGCCGGCGAAGCCCGCACCATCCTCTTCTGCCTCTCCGGCCACGGCATCTTTGACCTGGGTGCTTACGAGGCCTACCTCTCCGGCGGGCTCAAGGACGTGCCCTACTCGGAAGAGGCACTGGCGAAGAGTCTGAACAACCTACCGAAGGTCTAGGACAGGGCGCTCAAGATAGAATAGGACGAACCAAAGTGAACTTAATATGGAAATAAAAGGGAGAACGGGGAATACCCCCGTTCTTTTCCTGTTTTCATCGAATGACTATGATACAGGTTTTATACATACCAATCATTAATGTGTTTCACAAGGTGTTCGGCTTCGGTGATCATAGAATTATCTGAATCATCGAGAACACTTCAAAAAATTTCATTAAAAAAGGTGGTTGTTCAACGTGGCAGCAAGGCAAGGCATCGGCAAATGGTTGCTCATCGGTGGACTCTCGCTTGGGGCGTTCCTGAACGGAAGCCCCCTGTCTCCGGCCCATGCGGCTGTTCCCCAGGTCTACGTCAACAACACGGCCCTTACCGCCAACGTGGCCCCCGTCAACCAGCAAGGCGTCCTGCAGGTTCCGGCAAAGGAACTGGCGAGCGCCCTCGGCGGCAGTTTTTTCTTTGACGCCAACACGAACCAGGGAACCATTAAAGTGGGTGATGATGAAGCGGTGTTTCTGCTGAACTCGCCGACGGTCACCTTCAACGGCAAGCACATCACCGCCCCGGCCCCCATGGTCTTGGCCAGTAACCGCTTCATGGTCCCTGCCGACTTCCTTTGTGACACCCTGGGACTCGTCAGCGTCGCCACCGGAGACCTGCTTCAGGTATACAAGCCCATAAACGGCAAGATCACCTACTCGGTCATGAGCGGTGACACCCTCTGGCGGATCTCCCAAAAGTTCGGCACGACCATCTCCTCCATCCAGAGCCTCAACGGGTTGACCTCCGATGTCCTCTATGTGGGACAGAAGTTGATGATCATGCCCCAACTCCCGCCGGCGGTGACCGTCACGGCCACCATGTCCAGTTCGGGCACCTTTTTCAGCAGCCCCAATTTTAGCGCCTCTGCCATCGGCTACCTCCAGCCCGGAACGACGCTCACCGTTCTCGGCAAGTCAGGCGACTGGTACAAGGCGCAATCCCATCTCGGGGTCGGCTATCTCTACCGCTCCGTCCTCCGGGTGAATCAGGACATCACCCCCGCCCCGGCGCCGGCCAATATTTTCGCTGCGAAAATCCCTGTCGACACCTCCAGAGATACGGTGACCTACCAGTCCTACACCGTTGTCAGCGGCGATACGGTCTGGTCGATTGCGGAACGATATGGGATCCTGAAGGATGAAATCTGCGCTGTCAACGGCCTGGGCGACGGTTCCAACCTCAAGGTCGGCCAGGTGCTGAAAATTCCTGTCCATAACGTGGCCTCGCAGCCGCTCTTGGGACCCCAGTTCGGCGAGGTGTTCGATTGGTTCAGCCAGGGGCAGTACGTATTCAGTACCGGCAAGGTGGGCAAGCTCGTTGACTTGGCGACCGGACGAAGCTTCATGATCCAGCGTACCATGGGGGCCAACCACGCTGATGTGGAAACGCTGACCGCCGCCGATACGCAAGTCATGAAAGAGATCTTCGGCGGCTTTACCTGGAACCGCCGGCCCTTCATCCTGTACGTGGACGGCCGCAAAATCGCCGCCTCCGTCTCCGGCATGCCCCACGCCGGTGTGGACAGCGCCCCTTATCTGGCGAACGTGTCCTGGCGCAGCGGCAACTACGGCGCCGGTCCCAACTATGACCGGATCAAAGGCAACGGGATGGATGGTCACATCGATCTTTACACCCTCAACGGCATCGGTCACTCGGAACCGACAGTCAGCGCGCCTCATCAGGTGGGCGTGCTGATGGCGGGCGGGCTGGAGTAGTGACAAGCTGCAGGGCAGCCTAGCGGACGGCTTTGTTAATCACCGAATCGTGTCACAAATGATGAAGTAGAAGTAAAAGGGACAAAGAAAAAAGGAAATGAAAAGAGCAGGTGCGGCCTTTACGCTAGCCCCTGCTCTTTTTGTTTGATGACATTTCAAATCTATCTTGCTTGGTTTATCTTGGCTTTTGACACTATCATCGCTATCAAACCGGATGATCCCGGTTGTCTCTTGACGTTACTCACGCTTCTCGCTATCGACGACCCGGGCGTCGACCGGCTTGGCTTTGTCGCCAGGCGTCTTCTCCGGGGTGACTTCCTCTTTGAATTCGCGAATGCTCTGACCGAGGCCCTTGCCGATCTCGGGAAGCCGCTTTGCGCCGAAGAGGAGCAGCACGATGCCCAAAACGACCAGCCATTGCCATATGCTAGTGAACAATCCGAAGGTGTACACGCCAAATGCCTCCTGCCGTCAGGCTTCTGTTCCAGCCCTGTCGATGCTTTTTTCAGATGATTTCTTCCAGTATACCAGAAGGTTGAGGCCGTCTCAAGTTTCCTGTCACAGTGGTGTCGAAAAATGCGGAACCGGTTCAGCATAAAAAAGGAAAAGCGCGCCGAAAACAAGAATTAGTCCACATAAACAGAACCAAAGAGAGCAGGGGTGTACTGCTTTGACGACATCGAAACTGAAGGATCCGGCTTTGGACAGGCTCTTTGAGGCCATCCTCCTGCTGGGGGATGTGGATGAGTGCTACCGGTTTTTCGAAGACATCTGCACCGTCGCCGAACTGAAGGCGCTGGCCCAGCGGCTGGATGTAGCGAAGATGCTGGAACAGGATGCGACCTATACCCATATCGCCGAAAAGACTGGCGCCAGCCCGGCCACCATCTCCCGGGTCAAGCGCTGCCTCATCTACGGCGCCGACGGATACCGCCTGATCCTCCAGCGGTTGCGCGAGAAAAAAAGCGTTGACACCCCCCAGACCCCGTGATACGCTAATAACGTCACTTTTCACTTCATTTAGTTAAAGCGATAAAGCAATTAAGTGATAGAGCAACGGAGAAAAGGGGATGGCGAGACGATGGCCAAAGAGGGAAACCTCCTGCAGATCCCGCCGGGGATGCGCGACCTGCTGCCCGGCAACGCCCGGGAAAAACGCTTATTGGAAAACGAATGGGTGAAACTATTCTCCTCCTGGGGCTACCAGGAAGTTGCCACACCGACGGTGGAATACCTGGACACGCTGGCCCTCGACACTGGCGAAGAGATCCGGGACCGGCTCTTCCAGTTTTTTGACCGCCAGGGCCGCATCCTGGCCTTGCGTCCCGAGATGACGACGCCCATCGCCCGGCTCGTGGCGACGCGGTTGCGGCAGTGTCCCTTTCCGCAGCGCCTCTTTTACGCCGCCAACGTCTTTCGTTACGAAGAGCCCCAGGCGGGACGGCAGCGGGAGATTTCCCAGGCCGGCGTCGAACTGGTCGGCGCGCCGGGCCCTCTGGCCGACGCCGAGGTGATCGCCATGGCCGTCGAGGCCTTGCGCGCCTCTGGGCTGGAGGATTTTCAGATCTCCCTCGGACAGATCGAGGTCTTCAACGGCGTCATGGAAGAACTTCCCCTCGACGCCCCCACGAAAGCCCGTGTGCGGGCGCTGGTGGCGAAGAAGGATTTTGTCAGTCTCGAAGAGTTGCTGGCCACTTCCGGCCTTGACAAGGCACAGTCCGACCTGCTGCTGAAGCTCCCGACCTTGCACGGCGGCCGGGAGGTGCTCATCCAGGCGCTGCCGCTGGCCGTCAACGAGCGCGCCCGCCGCGGCCTGGAGAACCTGCGGGCCGTCTACGAAGGCTTGCGGACCTTCGGCGTCGAGGACTATGTGGCCATCGACCTGGGCGTCCTGCGTGGCTTTGATTACTACACCGGTGTTGTCTTCGAAGGCTACACGGTCGGTCTCGGCTTTCCCATCTGCGGCGGCGGTCGCTATGACAGCCTGCTTGGCCAGTTCGGCTTTGACACCCCCGCAACCGGTTTTGCCCTCGGGCTCGACCGGGTGCTGTTGGCCCTGTCTCGCTCCCGCGAACCGAAACCGGCGCCAGCGTCTGACGTCGTTATCGGCGGCGGCAACCCCTGCAAGATCATGGCCGAGGCCGCGCGGATGCGCAAGAACGGCCTCAGCGTTGAGATCGACCTGATGAACCGGAGCGAGGCGGAACTGGAACAGTACGCTGCCGCCCGGGGGATCGCCCAGTGGTTTTACTACCCTGCGGGGCAGTGCGGCGATTCAGAAGGGGAGAGTGTAGACCTGGAGAACGGGCCGATCCTGTCCGAAATCGGCAACCTGATGCGCCCGCCGGCGGAGGCGCCGGTGGTGGACGCGACGGACGCCGCGCGGGGTCCGGTTGCGGAAGGCGCGCCGGGGTCTGATGCAGAAGGCGCGCCGGTTCCAGCTACGGAAGGCGTGCAGGCGCCTGATACGGGGGCCGCTCTAAAGCCCCATGCGGGAACCGCTCCGAAGCCCGTTGCGGGAACTGTGGAACCTTCCGGGGATGGGCCGCAGTGTCCGACCAAACAGGAACAATAGGGGGGATTGGGACGATGAAAGATATGCTCACGGTGGCGCTGCCGAAAGGGAAACTCTTCGACGACGCCATTGAACTGCTCCAGGAGGCCGGCCTGAACACGAAAGGGCTGTCCGAAAACAGCCGCAAGCTGGTCATCCATCATGAAAAGGACCGGGTCAAGTACATCATCTGCCGCCCCACCGACATCCCCACCTTTGTCGAGTATGGCGCCGCCGACTTCGGCATCGTCGGCAAGGACACCATCGTCGAACAGGATAAAGACATCATGGAACTGGTCGACCTCCGCTTCGGCTTCTGCCGCTTCGTCGTGGCCCTGCCCGACTTAGCCGCCAAGGGGCGCGACCTGACCCAGTTCAACTACCGCCGCGTCGCCACCAAGTTTCCCAAAGTCGCCGAAACCTTTTTCGCCGAAAAAGGGATGCAGGTGGAGATCATCAAGCTCCACGGCAACATCGAGTTGGCGCCCGCTGTCGGCCTCGCTGACATGATCGTCGACATCGTCTCGACGGGGCGCACGCTAAAGGAAAACAACCTGACGGCGGTGGAAGAGATCTTTACGGCCACGGCCCGCCTGGTTGCCAACCGGGTGGCCTACCGTTTGAAACATAAGCGCATCCAGCCCCTCGTCGAGCGGGTGCGCAGCCTCGTGAAAGACAAAGAGGTGACATATTAGGATGGTGCGCCGCATCAGCTATCCGTCGGCCGAGGCCGACGCCTACCTACAGAAAAAGAGTTTCGACGATGTCCAGGTGGCGGAACGGGTGGCCGAGGTCGTAGCTAACGTCCGTAGCCGGGGCACAGCGGCCCTCTTCGAGTACACGAAGCGCTTCGACGGCGCCGATGTGAACGAATCGAACTTCCGCGTCAGCGAGGCCGAGATTGAGGCCGCCTACAGCCAGGTCGATCCGGACGTGCTGGCAGCCCTGCGCCGCGCCTGCGAGAACATCCGTCGCTTCCACGAAAAACAACTCCGGCCCTCCTGGATCGAGCCGGAAGCCGACGGGACCATGCTCGGCCAGTTGATCCGACCCCTGGAGCGGGTCGGCGTCTACGTCCCCGGCGGGCTCGCCTCCTACCCCTCGTCGGTGCTGATGAACGCTGTCCCGGCCAAGGTGGCCGGTGTGCCCCAGGTGGTCATGGCCACGCCGCCCGGCAAGGACGGGTCGATCAACCCTTACTCGCTGGTGGCAGCCAAGGAGGCCGGCGTCGACGAGGTTTACCGCATGGGCGGCGCTCAGGCAGTGGCTGCCATGGCCTTCGGCGTCGGGTTGAAGGCGGTGGACAAGATCACCGGACCCGGCAACATCTATGTCACCCTGGCGAAAAAACAGGTCTACGGCACTGTGGACATCGATATGCTCGCCGGTCCCTCGGAGGTCCTCGTCATCGCCGACGAGAGCGCAACGCCGGCCTATGTGGCCGCCGACTTCCTCTCCCAGGCCGAGCACGACGTGCGGGCGGCCACCGTCCTGGTCACCCCGTCAGCCGCCCTGGCCGAGGCCGTCGAGGCGGAGATCGAGCGCCAACTGGCGGTCCTGCCGCGCCGGGAGATCATGGAGCAGGCCCTTCGCGATAACGGCGCCATCTTCATCGTCCAGGACCTGGAAGAGGCTTGCGAGGTGTCGAACCGATTCGCGCCGGAGCATCTGGAGGTGCTGACGGAGACGCCCTTCGCCCTCCTGGGCAAGCTGACCCAGGCCGGCGCCATCTTCCTCGGCCCCTACTCGCCTGAGCCGGTGGGCGACTACTTCGCCGGCCCCAACCACGTCCTGCCCACGGGCGGCACCGCCCGTTTCTACTCGCCCTTGAACGTGGACACCTTCCAGAAAAAGACGAGCGTCATCGCCTACTCGAAGGCGCGCTTCGACCGGGACGCACGGGATATCATCGCCCTGGCGAAGGCGGAGGGGCTGGACGCCCACGCGAACGCGGTGGCGGTGCGGCTGGAAAATAAAGAAGGCTAGAAAATCAAGAATATCAATCCCGCTAACGTCTGATTTGGCCGAACGCTCACCGAAATCAGGCGTTGAAGGGTAACAGGCTGAAAAGGATTCGCGGCTGAAAAAGCACGTCGTTCAATGTAGAGCCGCTTAAAAGTAATGTAGAAAGGACGTCCGCCAAATGAACGATCCGTTGCGCTGGGTGCGGCAAGACATCCGCGACATCGTGCCCTACCAGGCCAAGGTCTATCCGGAAGGGGTCAAGGTGGACGCCAACGAAAACCCCTTCCCCTGGCCGGCCTCTTATGTAGAAAAGCTGCAAACAGACCTGGCCGCCTACCCCTTTTCCCGTTACCCCGACGGGGAGGCGAAAGACCTGCGCCAGGCCTTGAGCGCCTACACGGGGCGCGACCCCGCCGAGATCCTTGTCAGCAACGGCTCTGACGAGGCGATCCAACTGATCCTGCTGACCTTCGGCGGCCCCGGCCTAGCGACGGTCATCTCCAACCCCACCTTTGTCATGTACGCCATGGCCACCCGCTACATGGGCGGTCAGGTGATTGACGTACCCCTGATGGAAGAGGCCGGAACCTTCCGCCTCGATGTGGAAGGGCTGATCGCCGCCGCCAACCGGGAGGAGTCGCGGGTAATCATCATCTGCAACCCCAACAACCCGACAGGCAACAGCTTCGCCGAAGCGGACATCGAAGCGGTTCTGCGCGGCACCGACAAGATCGTCATCGTCGACGAGGCCTATTACGAGTTTTACGGAAAATCGATGGCGGGGCGGATCGGCGAGTTCCCGAACCTGATCGTCATGCGCACCTTTTCGAAGGCTTTCGCCCTGGCCGGCCTGCGTGTCGGTTACACGATGGCCTCCCGGGCGATCATCAACGAGATCCACAAGGTCCGCCAGCCCTTCAACGTGAACGCCTTCTCCCAGCGATCCGCCGCTATCGCCTTGGAAGAAAGGGCGGCCTTCGAGAATCAGGTGGAAACCATCCTGGCCGAGCGGGAGACCTTGATCCCGCAACTGAAGCGCTTCGACTGGGACGTCTTTCTCACCGACGCCAACTACGTCTTCCTGCGCCTGCGCGGCGAATCGCCGGAAGCCCGTGCCGCCCTGGCGGCGTCGATCCATCAGGGATTGATGGACCGGGGCGTGCTGATCCGCAAGCTCGGCGGCGGGCCGAGCCTTGACGGCACCTTGCGCATCACCGTGGGACAACCGGAGGAGAACCTGCGCTTGATCGCGGCGCTGGAGGAGATGAGTGAGGCGGCGGAGGGGTCGGCAGTTGGGGCGGTAGCTGCATCGGTAGCTGAGTCAGTATCTGCGTCGGAAGGGTTAGCTGCTTCCGTAGCATCGCCGGCATTGGCGGCTTCCGCAGTATCACCGGAGTCAGCGGGGTCTGCTGCGTCCTTAGGGTCCGCAACTCTGGTTCGGGGATGGAGGGTTTAAGATGACGGCGATGAGAGGCGCATCGTATGTCCGCAACACAGCCGAGACGCGGATCTCCATCGACCTTTTTCTTGATGGAAAAGGGGTCTTCGACGGGACGACCGGCATCGGCTTTCTCGATCATATGTTCACCCTGCTGGCCCGTCACGGCCAGATTGATCTGGCCATCGGCTGCCAGGGCGACCTGGAAGTGGACACCCACCACACGGTAGAGGATCTGGGGATCTGCCTAGGTAACGCATTGGCGCAGGCTTTGGGCGACAAAAAAGGCATCTGCCGCTACGGCCACGCCTATGTGCCCATGGACGAGACGCTGGTCCGCGTCTGCCTGGACTTGAGCGGCCGTCCTTTTCTCGTCTACAAGGCCAAGATTCCCGTGGAGCGGGTCGGCCAACTAGAGACGGAGATGGTGGAAGAGTTTTTCCGGGCGCTCTCCAATACGGCAGGGATGAACCTGCACATCCACCTGCTCGAAGGCGGGAACGGCCACCACATCATCGAAGCCATCTTTAAGGCCTTTGGCCGCGCTTTGCGCCAGGCCATCGCCATCGACCCGGACAACGCGGGCCGTGTGCTGTCGACGAAGGGTGTTTTATAATCTAGCGTTTTAGCTTTGCCAAACATAGCGACCAAAAAGGGGGGGCGAAGGGCATGATCGCCATCATCGACTACGGCATGGGAAACCTGCGAAGCGTCCAAAAGGGGCTGGAGAAGGCCGGCTACGCCGGTTTCGTCACCAACGATCCCGAGGCGGTGCGCAGCGCCCCCGGCGTCATCCTGCCCGGTGTCGGCGCTTTTGCCGACGCCATGGAGAACCTGCGCCAATCGGGCATGATCCCGCCCATCATGGAAACCGTCGCCGCCGGCAAGCCCTTCTTGGGCATCTGCCTCGGCTTTCAATTGATGTTCGACGCCAGCGAAGAGGGCGGCCATTTTGAGGGCCTCGGCATCTTCCCCGGCATGGTGCGCCGCCTGCCGCCGGGCCTCAAAGTTCCCCACATGGGCTGGAACGAACTGACCGTGCGCCGCGAAAGCGCCATCCTCGCGGGGATCCCCTCGGGGGCGGAGTACTACTTCGTCCACTCCTACTACGTTGACCCGGCCGAGCCGGACCTGGTGATCGCCACCGCCGACTACGGCTTCGACTTCTGCGCCGTCGCCGGCCGGGGCAGCGTCTCCGGCGCCCAGTTCCACCCGGAAAAATCGAGCGACCTGGGACTGCGCATCCTTCAGAACTTCGGAAAGCAGGTGGAAGGCTCATGCTGATTTTTCCGGCCATCGACTTAAAAGGCGGCCGTTGTGTCCGCCTCTACCAGGGGCGGATGGAAGACGCCACCGTCTACAACGACGACCCCGTCAGCCAAGCCCTCGCCTGGCAGGCCAAGGGCGCCCAGATGATCCACCTCGTCGACCTGGACGGCGCTTTTGAAGGGGAGCCAAAAAACCTCCCTGTCATCCAGGCCATCCTGGAGGCCGTGACCGTCGCTGTCCAACTCGGCGGCGGCATCCGCGACTTGAACATCATCGATCGCTACCTGCGCATGGGCGTCGCCCGGGTGATCCTGGGGACGGCGGCGATCAAAAACCCCGAACTGCTCTCTGCCGCCTGCATGGAGTACGGCCAGCGCATCGTCCTCGGCCTCGACGCCCGCGACGGCAAGGTGGCCACCGACGGCTGGGCCGGCACGTCCCAGGTGACGGCGCTGGAACTGGCCCTGGAGATGAAAGGGCGGGGCGTGCGCCGCGTCGTCTATACGGACATCTCCAAAGACGGCACCCTGGCCGGCCCGAACCTGGCGGCGACAGCCGAATTGGCGCGTGCGACCGGGCTGAAGGTCATCGCCTCGGGCGGCTTCGCCACCATCGATGATGTGAAGGCGGCCGCTGCCTTGGAAAGTGACGGTATTGAAGGCGCTATCCTGGGCAAATCGATTTACACCGGCTCCATCGATGTGGCGGAAGCCATCGCCGTCGCCAGGGAGGGAAGGTCATGCTAGCCAAACGGATCATCCCCTGCCTCGATGTCCATGGCGGCCGCGTCGTCAAAGGGACCAACTTTGTCAACCTGCGCGACGCCGGCGACCCGGTCGAACTGGCCGCCGCCTATGACAAGGAAGGCGCCGACGAGGTGGTCTTCCTCGACATTACCGCTTCTTCAGACGGCCGGGCGATCATGCTCGACGTGGTCCGCCGCACCGCCGAGAAGGTCTTCATCCCCTTCACCGTCGGCGGCGGCCTCCGCTCCGTCGAGGACATCCGGGAGATGCTCAAGGCGGGCGCCGACAAGATTTCCTTGAACACCTCCGCTGTCCAGACGCCAAAGCTGATCGGCGATGGCGCTTGGAAGTTCGGTTCCCAGTGCATCGTCGTCGCCATCGACGCCCGCCGCCGCCGTGACGCCGAAGGAAACCCGGTGGAGGGCTGGGAGGTCTACACCCATGGCGGCCGCAAACCGACCGGCATTGATGTGCTCGAATGGGCGCGCCGCGTTGAGGAACTGGGCGCCGGCGAGATCCTGCTGACCAGCATGGACAAGGACGGCACCAAGGACGGCTATGACATCCCTTTGACCTCAGCCGTCAGCGAAGCCGTCACCATCCCGGTCATCGCCTCCGGTGGGGTCGGGAACCTGGACCATATCGTGGAGGGGCTGACAGCGGGCAAGGCCGACGCCGCCCTGGCCGCCTCGATCTTCCACTACAAGGAATACACCATCCGCGAGACGAAGGATTACTTGCGGGAGAGGGGAGTGCATGTGCGGCAATGGCGGGACTAAACGTTGCCCCTTCCTTTATCGATGAACTGAAGTTTGACGCCCACGGCCTGATCCCGGCCGTTATCCAGGACGCCGCTTCGGGCCGCGTCCTGATGGTGGCCTACATGAACCGGGAATCGATCGAAAAGACTCTGGAGACGGGACAGACCCACTTCTACAGCCGCAGCCGCAAGGAACTGTGGCATAAAGGGGCCACCTCGGGTCACTTCCAGCAGGTGACCGCCGTCGAGTACGACTGTGACCGCGACTGCCTGCTCTTTCAAGTGGAACAGGCTGGGGCGGCCTGCCATGAGGGGTCTTTCTCCTGCTTCCGGGGGATTGGGGAAGCGGCGGGGAAATCAGGTGTTGATAAAGTTGAAAGCGTGGTCGAGAAAGTGGCTACGGGCGGCTGCGGAATCGGTGCCACCCTGGAAGAGTTAGCCGCCGTCATCGCCACCCGCAAAAAGGAATTGCCGGAAGGATCCTATACGACCTACCTCTTTACCAAGGGACAGGACAAGATCCTAAAGAAGGTTGGGGAAGAGGCAGCCGAGGTGATCATCGCTTCGAAGAATAATGCACGGGGCGAGATTGTCTATGAGGCGTCTGACTTAATCTATCACCTGCTGGTTCTACTGCGGAACCATGGGATTGAGTTGGACGAAATCGCTAAGGAATTACAGCGCCGGAGATAATTAGTTTGATTCATAAAAGTAGGACTAGTATACATTGCTAGTCTTGCTTTTTATTTTTAAATTAATTATTAGATTGAGAAAATAATAACATCTCATTAATCAAGATTTGTGTTTAAGAACAGAAAAGGAGGGACATTGAAATAATTCCTATGAATTAAAATATTAGTATTGAAATTTTACCCGTCGAAATGTAAAATGTTAATTGAATCACTAGAAATGTTTTAATGAAGGAATTTTATGGAGAAGCAGAATTTGATTTAAATCTCTACCGTTAATTCATTTAACAGTTATTCGGTCAGTTAATGTCAGGTTAGAGATGCCGTAAGCGCTTAGGAACAGTAAATGAAAAAAGGAGGTTTTCGAATGAAGCTCAAAGAATTAAAAATTGAAGGTTTGTAT